>JAHEXZ010000084.1:1347-21233 GCA_023251835.1 Bacteroidota bacterium
GAAAAAAGACGTGAAGCTATTATAGAATCAATTGAAAGCCAGGGGAAGCTAACACCCGAATTAATAATTCAGATACGAAATGCTGAAACTTTAACAACACTGGAAGATATTTATTTGCCATATAAACCTAAACGTAAAACACGTGCATCTGTAGCTCGTGAGAAAGGGTTGGAACCACTTGCACAACTGTTGTTTGAACAAACAAAAATAATTATAGAAACAGAGGCTCAAAAATATGTTTCTGAAGAAAAAGAAGTAGCAACAGCTGATGAAGCACTTACAGGAGCACGTGATATTATTGCTGAATGGATAAATGAGGATGTAGACGCGCGCGAAAAAATCCGGCAATTATTTAAAGTACGCGCAACCATCAAAAGTAAAGTATATAAAAACAAAGAAGAGGAAGGTGAAAAATTCAAAGATTATTTTGATTGGGAAGAACCTTTGATGAGCTGTCCTTCGCATCGTATGCTGGCTATAAGAAGAGGAGAAAATGAAGAAATACTGTCTATAACAATTGCCCCCCCTGAAGACGAAGCTTTGGATATTTTATACAAACAGTTTATCACCGCCAACAATAGTTCATCCAAACAGGTGCAGCTGGCTGTTGAAGATGCATACAACCGTATGATGCAAGTGTCTATAGAATCAGAAATGCGCATGCTGACAAAAGAGCTGGCTGATGAAAAATCCATTCAGGTATTTGCTGAAAATTTGAGAGAGCTGCTATTGGCTTCTCCACTCGGCCAAAAAGCAATACTTGCCATAGACCCGGGATTCCGAACCGGCTGTAAAATTGTTGCTTTGGATAAACAAGGGAAATTATTGGAAGATACTGTGATTTATCCGCATGAAACGAACAAGATATTTGAATCCAAACAAAAAATAATAGCGCTCTGCGCAAAATATAATATAGAGGCTATCGCTATTGGTAATGGTACAGCCGGGCGTGAAACAGAGTCGTTTATCCGTTGTATTGAAGGTCTGCCAAAAGATGTTCATATTATCATGGTAAATGAAAGTGGGGCTTCTATTTATTCTGCATCTGATGTGGCACGTGAAGAGTTTTCTGATAAAGATATTACCGTTCGTGGTGCTGTTTCTATTGGTCGCAGGCTTGCCGATCCGTTGGCTGAACTTGTTAAAATTGACCCGAAATCAATAGGGGTGGGGCAATATCAACATGATGTGGACCAATACGAAATAAAAAAGAAATTAGATGAAGTGGTGGAAAGCTGTGTAAACAGGGTAGGAGTGGAGGTAAATACCGCAAGTAAACAACTCTTATCCTATGTATCAGGATTAGGGCCACAGTTGGCAAGAAATATTGTTGAATACCGTAATGAAAATGGTCCGTTTAAATCCCGTAAAGATTTAATGAAAGTTCCCCGTATGGGCGAAAAAGCATACGAACAGGCTGCCGGTTTTTTAAGGATATTAAACAGCAGAAATCCATTAGATAAGAGTGCAGTGCATCCCGAAAGCTATTCTATAGTTGAAAAGATGGCTGTAGACCTTAGCTGTAGCATACAACAACTGATGGATGAGAAAGAACTTCGTAAACAGATTATTCTTCAAAAGTATGTTACAGATAAAATAGGTCTGCCAACATTAAATGATATATTGAATGAATTGGACAAACCCGGCCGCGACCCTCGTAAATCATTTGAAATGTTTGCTTTCGATAGCAGCGTGCATGATATTAAAGACCTTCGCACTGGTATGCGCCTGCCAGGAATTATAACCAATGTAACCAATTTTGGTGCATTTGTGGATATCGGAGTGCATCAGGATGGTTTAGTGCATATCAGTCAGCTTTCCAACACCTATGTTGACGATCCCAATAAAATAGTAAAAGTGCATCAACGGGTAATGGTTACGGTTACAGAAATAGATATACTCCGCAAACGTATCGCTTTATCAATGAAAGATAATGTACAAAATACCGCTGTAGTAACTTCTGCAAAAACAAATAACAACAACAGCAAGAATAAAAAAAGTAACGCTCCGCCAGTGAATGATTTTGTCTCACAACTGGCAGCATTAAAAGAAAAATTTAATTAAACAGTTTTTTAACCCCAATCATAATTTTTTACATTTTAAAATGCTCAACGATACATACAGGCACAAAGGATTAAGAAAACAACTTGCGTTATTACTAAAAGAAAAAGGAATTGAGAGCGCAGAAGTAATAAAGGCAATTGAAACCGTACCCCGCCATTTATTCTTAAATAGTTCTTTTGTTGAACGTGCTTACCAGGACATAGCTTTTCCTATTGGTGCCGGACAAACAATATCCCGGCCTCATACCGTTGCCTTTCAAACAGAATTACTAAAACTGAAAAAGGGAGAGAAGGTATTAGAGATTGGAACAGGCTCTGGCTATCAAACAAGTATATTAATTGAAATGGGTGCAAAAGTATATACTGTTGAACGCCAAAAAGAGCTTTATGACAAAACCAAATTATTTCTACCCACTATAGGCTACAATGCAAAGTTCTTTTATGGTGATGGCTATAAAGGACTGCCTGTATTTGCCCCTTTTGACAAGATTATTATTACTGCTGGTGCCCCAATTATTCCTGAGGCTCTTCTTTCACAGCTTAGGGTAGGTGGAAGACTTATTATTCCAATTGGTGACAAAGTACAAGTGATGACACTGATAGAGAAAATTGCTGATAAAAAATTTGAAAAAACGGAATATGGTGAATTTAAATTTGTACCACTACTCGAAGATAAAGAATGGGGCGGATAATGCACGAATGTGAATTTAATTGGGCAATATAGTATTTTTTCTGATATATGAACACAAACCCTTTCTTAGTCTTAAAAGCCTGCTAATATTGGAAAAGTTAAATATTATTGAAATAAAACACAATTAAAAGAAAGATAGGCACGTAAATATTCCTGTTCGGGTAATTATTATTCTACTAAAAAATAATTAATCAAACAGACAATGAAAAAAACAACATTCATACTGGCATTAGCATTTGGCATATCAAATGTTTTTGCTCAGGATCTGACATCAAAAAAAGGAGAACCCATCTTGCCTGAAGCAGGCGACTGGTCAGTGGGTATTGGTGCTGATCCATTTTTAAACTATGTAGGTAATTTTATTGGAGGCAACGGTTTAAACACTGCCCCTACAATGAATTTCTTATCTACCAATCAGACCATTTTAGGTAAGTATTTTAAAGATGAGAAAACTGCTTATCGTGCAGGAATCCGCTTGAATTTCGGTTCCATATCAACAACAACCAAGGTACCTGTTATTCCTGCAACTACTCCGGTTTCTTATGTAGATGACGTTACTAAGGTAGGTGGTAGTAACATAGGAATAACTGCCGGAATGGAAATGAGGAGAGGAAAAACACGTTTGCAGGGCTTTTACGGTGCTGAGGCAGGTATTTCCTTTGGTACAGGAAAAACTACCATGACTTATGGAAATGCTCTTTCTGCTGATAATCCGCTTGCTTCACGTACTAAAGAAATAAAAGCAGGCACAACCTTTGGCTTAGGTATCAGGGCTTTTATTGGAGCAGAATATTTTATTCTTCCTAAAATTGCTTTGGGCGGTGAATTTGGCTGGGGGGTAGCTATAGCAACAACCGGTGAAGGTGAAACAACAACAGAAGGTTGGGATGGAACAACAGTACAAACAACTACTACTAAAACCGGAAAATCATCTTCTTTTGGTGTTGATACTGATAATATAAACTCTGTATTTGGGCCTGCTGGTAATATACGGCTGTCTTTACATTTCTAAAAAATCTGTATTTAGGATTATCAAAACAAGAGGCTATATCAAAAGTTTGATATAGCCTCTTGTTTTTAGGTTTAAATATACCGTAACATACCCTACCTTACCTTACTACTCTTGAAGTATATACTTCTTTTGCGCCCGCAATTTGCACTGTATATAAACCATGTGCATAACCGGATAAATCAAGTGTAAAGTTATTTTGGCCAATACTGCTGCTGTATGCATTATTGATTACTAACTGGCCATTTACATTAAATACTTTAACTTCAATTTTTTCATTTGCAGAAGAGTTGAGTAAAGCATTGTAAATTCCTTCGTTAGCAGAAGGTATAATTTTAAATGAGTTTGATGCATTTAAATTAACTATTCCATTCATACCAACAGTAATTGTCGTGCTTATAGTATCGGTATAACAAACATTACTTGATAGAAGTGTAACAGTATATGTTCCCGGTGCGGCATAGGTATGACTTGGATTAGCCAGCATACTGGTTGTACCATCACCAAAATCCCAACCATATACATTTGTATTAACTGAAGTATTTGTAAAATCAACTGTCAGGTTAGTTGTTTCAGTTGAAGTATAATTAGCCATTGGAGTTTGAGCATTTCCATTGAAGCTTCCGGCTTTAATTAAAACTCCGGAGTCAAATATACCATCACCGGCATCTGCAATAGCTATTTTAAAGTGATAGGTCTGCCCAGGTGTTATTGCTTGTCTGAGCGATATAATGGTTGTTCTGCCATCATACTGGTAAGTAACTCCGTTGGTATTATCAACATAATAAGAGGAATTCAGGTTTTGGTTAACTGAATTTACACTTATAGGATCTGTTGTATTTGGAATCAAAGCCAGGTTTTGAGTTCCGGTGATACCTGGTCCACTGATATAGAATCCAAACACATCATTAAAAGAAGTTCCAACATATTCCGGATATTCCTCTGATGCAAAAACAAAATCTGAAGCAATAATAGTATCACTTGCTGAACTAAAGTCAAATTCAATTATAGAGGCATCATAAGTTGAATAGCCTGGAATAAGTGCATCCAAATCAGTATCACCAGGCAAGCTGTTGCTTACTCCTTCGCTGCTTGAATTATTAGGACCCACTGCACTATATATGCTTCCGGTAGTGAGCAATAAACCATAAGTAAATGAACTGTCGATTTCAGCGCTGCTATCCATAAAATAACCCACTGCCGAAGGAGCTCCGGTATAAGTAAGGTTACTCACATTTACGCAGCTTCCGAATAACATCGTAGATAATGTTTGTTCTAAATTGGCAATTGTATCAACCACCAAATCAGATGGTACCTGGTTGTTAACATATTCACAATAAGTAGAGGTACAACCTGAATCGGTAGTAATGGTTAGGCAAACACTATAAAGTCCAGGCATGGTATACGTATAGACCGGATTTTGCATGGAGGATACGCTGCTATCTCCGAAGTCCCATGCCCAGGAAACAATATTACCCATTCCTGCTGAAGAGTAGTCAGAAAAGTTAAACGTTCCAAAAGCTCCTGAATAACCAAAATAAGCAGAGCATGAAGAATAATAATCGTTCACATTAATGCTGTAACAATAAGAATTAGAACAGCCACCAGCAGTATTAATTGTTAAACAAACTGTATAAACTCCGGGTGCATTGTATTGATGTACCGGATTCTGAGTCACAGCACCGGTATTATCTCCAAAATCCCATCCCCAGGAAATGATACTATCGCCTGATGAAGAATAATCTGTGAAAGCTACATTATTTGAAGAATCAACATAGTATGAGAAATTGGCATAGCAATAAGCTGATGAGTCAGGAATAAAAACTGTATCACAACAGGTTTGAGTAACACCATTACTGTCAATTTTGGTAAGACAGGCATAAAATAAATTTCCTCCATTTTGAACCGCATAATAATGGCCGGTAGAGGAATAATAAGCAGTATCTGTACTACCATCACCATAATCCCATACCCATGTTACAGTGGTGGAGTCATAGCTCGAATCCCACAAATAAGTATAATAGGGATCAGAATATGTATCAAAACAACTGCTTCTATCCTGACCACTTTTCAAAATGCCATTTGAATGATGTCTTTTTAGTGCTTTTACCCTTTCCTGCTGGTGTTTATAAACAGGGTTCTTCTTTATAGCCATTTCACGCACCGTTTGTTTTTTACTATTATGCTGTTGTGGAACGTTCATATTATTCTGGGCTTTAGCCCAAATAATACCTGAACACAGAAGGAGGAGTAGCAGTTTTTTCATGGAAACAAGTTTTTAGGTTATTAATGAATAAGTTTTCTGTGTATAAGACGAACATTTACAGGAATGGTTGCCTTATCAGGGCAATTTTTTTTCATTTTTTTTAACAATTTTATAAATCGCTGATATTGTTATATTTACAACAGAAAAATATAGTTTGTAAGTCCCCTAAAAATTACCTTATTTTCCAGAATAATTGGATAAGTAAAGTTTTATTGAACAGACTTGAACAGATTATATCGCACCCCGATAAAAAAACGCCTGCCCTGTAGTGGAGCGTAATTGTAGGAAGGATCAAATGTGTAATTGTTTGGATTATTTTCTGCAATATGTTTGTCAAATGGGTCAAAAGGTCTAAGGATAGGGTCTTTGGGCATAAAATTAAAAATATTCTTTACGCCACTATATACTTCCACTCCATTTTTAAATTTCTTGCTGATCTGGATATTTTGTAATGTAAACCATGGAGAACGTTCCGGACGATAATCATTAGGAACCACCGGCAAATACATCGGACTTTTAATATTACCTGTATAATCAATGCTAAAATTAGTATTAAATGTATATGAAAGGGAAAAATTTCCCGATAAATCGGGCGCGTGCAATTGTGGAGTGCGTATATATATTCCGGTACTATCTCTTTGCTCACTGTACACTTTCATATATGTAGCTCCAATAATTGCTTTGAAGCCATTGGTAAATGCTATATCAAAATTGGCAGCAATGCCTTTAGAAATGGCATAACCATCAAGGTTATCAAAAATAATTTTATCAGGATCTGTATTAAAATCACCAATTATTTTATTGGTAAAATAGGTATAAAACAGGCTTGCATCAGTACCAATATAGGCATTTGTCAGAATAAAAAAGTGCTGATAATTTAAGTTGACATTCCATGATTTTTCAGGTTTTAGATCACTTTTAATTATTACTTCTCTTGCTCCCGTGAGGGCCGCATGATCTTCGGTAAACAGGTTCACCACTCTGTAACCATTGCCGCTACTCAGCCTGATAATATTATTATCATTGAGTGCATACTTGAATGCAAGTCTCGGAGACAGGATGGTGCCATGATCGGTATTGTAATCATAACGTAATCCGGCCAGAGCGGTTAGTTTATTCAATTTAAGGCTGGATTGAGCGAATACTCCGGGAAGATATGTGTTTTGGGGCTTGTTTACCGGATATATAGAATCGGCACTTTGCGTTCCCGCTGTATTATCATCGTAAAAAGTATAACGAAATGGCGCACCAACCAATATATCTATATTTTTATTTATCGTTTTATTCCAATATAATTGAGCAAAAGCAATATTTTGAGTAGCCATGTAGGGAACTGCACCATAATAGGAGTTTTGATGATGATTATTAAATGAGTATTGCAGATACAAAGGAGCTTTTACAGGTAACTGGTAAATTCCAATTAACTCATAACGATTGGTATAAATAGATTCACCATATACACTGTCAGTTCCTCTGAATTTGTTTTCATAATGGGTTTGTCCGCCCCAGCGGTCTTCGTACACAAAACGTGCGGCAATAGTTGCAATTCTTTTTTCTTTACGTTCAAAACTCCATTTATTGAATACAGAAATACGATTTTGAAGAGTTATGTCTGTAAAGTTGTCATTATTCTTATCCAATATATTCTGAAAATTAAAATAGTTAATACCCAACAACGAATGGGCTTTTTTAAATTGTGTTTTTATTCCCAAATCAATGTTGTACTCTTCGTTTGAAGTTGCCATAATGTCCACATTTATCAACGGAGCTTCTATTGGATTTTTGGTAATAACATTTACTAAACCACCAACAGCTTCAGAGCCATAGAGTGTACTCGCTGGTCCTTTTACAACTTCTATTCTGTTTACAAGACTATTAGGGATACCGCTTAATCCATACACGGTTGACAATGAACTTACAATAGGCATTCCGTCAACTGTTATCATGGTATAAGGTCCTTCCATACCATTGATATGAATATCACCGGTATTACATACATTGCAATTGAGTTGGGGCTGTACACCATTTATCATTTGCATAGATTCAAATAAATTAGGTGTAGGATTCTTCAAAAACAGCTTAGGCGTTAAAATTTCAACCGGGATAGGAGATTCCGCACGTGATATTTCTTTCATAGTTCCTGTTACAACCACTTCATTTAATTGATTATCGATTGGGATAATCTCCAGATTGCTGATAACAGGGGCAGTAGAATTAACGATAATTTCTTTTTTAGTTTTTTGATAACCAACGAGAGATAGCTGCAGCTCATATTTACCAAAAAGGATGTTAGAAATTGAGAATTCCCCCTGCGCATTTGTAGTTGTGCCATAAGGTGTACCTGTAAGACCAATATTTACAAATTCTACCGGTTTGTTGTTGCTTGTAATTTTACCTTTTACACCTCCGGTCTGTGAATTTCCCCGGGCAATCACAAAGAATGTAAATATATATAACAAAGTTGTTTTCATAATTTCTCTACAAATATAAAAATAATTTTTAGATTAGTCTAAAAATTAAATTATATACCAGTTAAAAATAGTTGTATATTTGTTCTAAATTTTCTACAATGCAATCATTTACAGAAGAAAACTATCTTAAAGCAATTTATAAACTCATTGAGCAGGAGGGTGATGTGATTACCACCAATGCTATTGCGGAAAAAATGAGAACTAAAGCTGCATCAGTGACTGATATGCTTAAACGGCTGGCAGATAAAAAGTTAATCCATTATAAAAAATATCAGGGAGTTACACTCACTTCAAAAGGGGAAAAAATTGCACTTTCTATTATCAGAAAACACCGGCTATGGGAAATGTTCTTAGTTGAAAAGCTGCATTTTAAATGGGATGAGGTACATGAAGTGGCAGAACAATTAGAACATATCAACTCAGATAAACTGGTCGAACAGTTGGATAAATTTTTATCTTATCCTAAGATAGATCCTCATGGAGACCCGATACCGGACGCAAAGGGCAAACTGACTATACCAAAGTCGAATTTACTGTCGAAATTTAATAAGCATGACGTTTGTATTATGACTGGGGTAGTAGATCATTCTTCCGGTTTTTTACAATATCTTGATAAAGCAGGAATTGCTTTGGGATGCGAGATTAAAATAAAAGATGTGGTTGAGTTTGACAGATCGCTTAGGGTTGTTATTAATAAAGAGCATACTATTTTTATAAGTAATGATGTTGCTAAAAATATTTTGGCAATTCTAAAAAAATGAAATCATACAAGGAGAAATCATTACAGGAAGTAAATTCCAGTGTAAACACGGTCAATAAAGCTGGTTTTTGGAAAAAACTTTTTGCTTTTATTGGACCGGCTTACCTTGTGAGTGTTGGTTATATGGATCCCGGTAACTGGGCAACAGACCTTGCAGGGGGCAGTCAGTTTGGTTATAAACTGCTATGGGTTTTATTGATGAGTAACCTCATGGCTCTCCTGCTTCAAAGTCTGAGTGCAAAATTGGGATTAGTGCGCGGGCTTGATTTAGCTCAGGCTTCAAGAGTTACATATCCTCCGTTTGTTAATTTTTTCAACTGGCTGCTGGCAGAAATTGCAATTGGTGCTTGTGACCTGGCGGAAGTAATTGGTATGGCTATAGGTTTACAACTGCTATTTCATATTCCACTGCTGGTGGGTGTATCTATTACTGTTGCAGATACGTTGTTATTATTGGTATTACAGAAGTATGGTATCCGGAAAATGGAGGCATTTATTTTAGTACTTATTGCTACTATTGGCTTTGCTTTTATTGCCGAACTGATTTTTGCCAAACCTGATGGTGCTGAACTGGTAAAAGGTTTTGTTCCCTCTATCCCTAATAATGAAGCCTTATATATAGCTATTGGAATCATTGGTGCAACGGTAATGCCGCATAACCTGTACTTACATTCTTCACTTGTTCAAACCCGCAAGATTGATAAAACAAAGAAAGGGATTTGGGAGGCTATAAAGTTCAATTTTATTGATACATTCATTGCTTTAAATTTAGCATTGTTTGTTAATGCCGCTATATTGATACTTGCAGCCGCAGCCTTTTTTAACTCCGGTTTAACTAATGTTTCCGAAATACAAGATGCGCATAAACTATTAGGTAACGTACTTGGCAATCATATTGCTCCTGTTTTATTTGCAGTAGCGTTAATAGCTGCAGGTCAAAGTTCCACGTTAACAGGAACTTTATCAGGACAAATTGTGATGGAAGGTTATCTTAATCTGCGTATTCAGCCGTGGCTTAGAAGGTTGCTCACTCGTTTAATTGCTATTATACCCGCGTTTATAACTATTTATTTATTTGGCGAAGAATCAACAGGACAATTGCTCATCCTGAGCCAGGTAATATTAAGTATGCAATTGGGTTTTGCTATTATACCGCTTATCCATCTTACAAGCGACAAAGAAAAAATGGGTGAATTTGTTAATAAAACCTGGATTAAAGTCGCTGCCTGGCTTATCGCTGCCACCATTGTGATACTCAATGCAAAACTGGTAGCAGACACAGTGATTGAATGGATTACCACTGCTGAAAGTTCTGTAATACTTTATTTTACTGTTATACCAGTGATTGCCGGTGCCGGAGTGCTATTACTTTATATTACTTTTGCTCCCTTGGTTCATAAAACAAAAGACTCAAAGAGTAAAGTACCCGATGGAGGGGCTGAAAAATTGAATCTTGTAACAGATATTCAATACAAACGTATTGCCGTTACTGTAGATTTCAGTGCCAGTGACAATAAAGCTATCGGAAATGCTATTGCCCAGGGAGGAAAAAAAGCAGAATATATTTTAATTCACATTGTGGAAACTGCCGGAGCACGTATGATGGATAATGAAATACGTGATTTGGAAACTTTGTCGGATAAACTTAACTTAAAAAAATATAAGGAAGAACTGGAGGCGAAAGGGTATAATGTACATACCAGATTAGGCTTCGGCAATCCTAAGAAAAGTATTCCTGAAATAGTAAATGCTACTGACTGTGATTTATTGGTGATGGGAGCTCATGGCCATACTACCGTCAAAGATATTATACTGGGTACTACTGTTGATGCTGTGAGACACAATGTAAAAGTTCCGGTGCTGATTGTGAGGTAAGTACCATCTCTCTCTCTTTATTTATATTATCTTTGTTCTACATGCCAACAGAAAACAACATTAACATAAAAAACAGAAAAGCATCTTTTGAATATTCATTTATTGATAAGTATATTTCCGGTATTCAGCTTACCGGTACAGAAATAAAATCTATACGCGAAGGAAAAGCGAATATCAACGATGCTTTTTGTGTGTTTCTGAATAATGAGTTATTTATCAGAAATATGCATATTGCTCATTATTTTAATGGTACTTACAATAATGTTGAAGAAAAACGCGATCGGAAATTACTGCTGAATAAGCATGAGCTTGAAAAATTACAGGATAAACTAAAAGATAAAGGTTTAACAATTATTCCTCTCCGTTTATTTATCAGTGAAAAAGGGTATGCAAAGCTCGAAATAGCGCTTGCAAAAGGTAAAAAAATATACGATAAACGCGAAGACATTAAAAAACGCGATACAGAGCGGGAAATGGGGAGAATGAGAAGCTGACCCCTGACAGGGTAAAAAAACTGCCAGGGCGCTATTGACGTATTATTTATATGCCCTTACCAGCTTTTCGATAGTATGTTGCGTATCCTTATTAACTTCCACCAAAGGTAAACGCAGATTTGATTTGCAAATATTCAGCAACTCAAGAACGGCTTTGATACCAGCCGGATTTCCATCTGCAAATAATTGTTCAATAATATCGGTTAATTTATAATGGAGTTTTTGTGCTTCTTTTACATTCCTGGCTAAAATCTGGCGTGTCATCTCTGAAAAATCTTTTGGGTATGCATTAGCAACAACTGAAATCACACCATCTGCACCGGCAGCAACCATTGGCAATGTTAACATGTCATCACCTGAAATTACTAAAAAATCTTTCGGACGGTGTTTAATAATTTTCATACACTGCTCCAGGTTACCAGAGGCTTCTTTAATGGCAATAATATTTTTGAAATCCTTCGCCAGTTTTAATGTGGTATCAGCAGTTATATTTGAACTGGTACGCCCCGGAACATTATATAATATTACTGGTACAGGACTTTCTTCTGCAATAGCTTTATAATGTTGGTAAATGCCCCGTTGATTGGGTTTATTGTAATAAGGAGAAACGGAAAGTATAGCATCTATGCCATTAAAATCAGAAGTTACTTTCAGGCTGTTGACAATTTCTTGTGTATTATTTCCACCTAAACCAAGCACTAATGGTACCCGGTTATTAGTAGTTTCAATCACATGTTTAACAATTGATTTTTTTTCTTCTTTTGTTAATGTCACAGATTCGCCTGTTGTACCCAACACAACAATATATTCTACTCCACCCTTGATGATATGATTAACTAATTTTCCGAGTGATTTATAATCTACGCTATAATCTTTATTGAATGGAGTAACAATGGCTACACCCGTTCCTTTGAATTGATTGTTTTTACTCATAACTTTTCTGAAAAAAATAGTATTCTTTTTATGGGACAAAGGTAACTAATTTTTGAGTAGCAGAATCAAGAGAATAAATTGTTTTAAAGAGCACTGTAAATATTCAATATATTTGTAGAAAACAAAGTGAAACATGCAAAAAATAATAGAAGCAGCTTGGGAAAATCGTGAACTGCTGCAGGAGCAAAAAACAATTGACACTATTCATGAAGTTATTGAACAACTTGATAAAGGTAAACTGCGGGTAGCTGAACCAACCACAACCGGCTGGGAAGTGAAAGAATGGGTAAAGAAAGCCGTAATTCTATATTTTCCGATACAAAAAATGAAAACTTATGAGGTTGGTATTTTCGAATATCATGATAAAATGAAACTCAAAACACATTATGCCGACATGGGTGTTCGTATTGTTCCTAATGCCGTTGCACGGTATGGAGCTTTCTTGGCAAAAGGCGTTATTATGATGCCAAGCTATGTAAATATCGGAGCTTATGTAGATAGTGGGACAATGGTAGATACCTGGGCTACTGTTGGTTCGTGTGCACAGATTGGTAAGGATGTGCATTTAAGTGGGGGAGTGGGCATTGGTGGGGTTTTGGAACCTGTTCAGGCAGCACCTGTTATTATTGAAGATGGTTGTTTTATAGGCTCACGATGTATTGTTGTAGAAGGAGTTCTTGTTCAAAAAGAAGCTGTACTTGGTGCTAATGTGGTTCTTACGAAATCAACTAAAATTATTGATGTTACTGGTAATGAACCTAAAGAATACAAAGGTATTGTGCCATCACGTTCTGTGGTTATTCCGGGCTCTTATACTAAAAAATTTCCATCTGGTGAATTTCAGGTGCCTTGTGCATTGATCATTGGACAGCGTAAAGAAAGTACCGACCTGAAAACTTCCCTGAACAATGCACTGCGAGAGTATGATGTAGCAGTTTAAACGGAATGAAAATATTTAGAATCAAAATCTATCTTTGCAGCGCATACTCATCATACAAACCGCATTCATTGGAGATGTAATACTTGCAACAAGTGTTATAGAAAAACTGCATAATTACTATCCAAATACCCAAATTGATTTTGTTTTAAGAAAGGGTAATGAAGGTTTGTTAATACACCATCCCTATATCAAAAACATTTTTATATGGGATAAGAAACAAAAAAAAATAAAAAACTTATTTGTCCTTATAAAACAAATCAGATCCCGTAATTATGATTATGTAATTAATCTGCATCGTTTTGCAAGCTCTGGTTTTATAACAGCTTTCTCAGGAGCAAAAAATAAAATTGGTTTCGATAAAAATCCGCTTTCTTTTTTATTTACAGAAAGAATAAAGCATGTTATTACCCGAGACACTCAAACTGTTTTCCTGCACGAAGTACAACGTAACCAGCAATTGATTGAAGCTATTACAGATAAGGAATTTGCCAAACCTAAATTATACCCGTCAGCACTGGATTATGAGGCAGTAAAAAAATACCAGACTATTCCTTATGTTTGTATTGCGCCCACTTCAGTTTGGTTCACCAAACAATTTCCCATAGAAAAATGGGTAGAATTGTGTAACACAATACAAAATGATATAACCATATATTTACTAGGTGCACCTAGCGATGCAGAAGCATGTGAATGGATAAAGAATAATTCATCAAGCAAAAAAATAACTAATCTTGCCGGCAAATTGAGTTTTCTTGAATCAGCGGCACTAATACGCGATGCAGCTATGAACTATGTGAATGATTCAGCACCCATGCATATTGCTTCTGCAATGAATGCTCCTATAACAGCTATTTTCTGCTCTACAGTGCCTTCATTTGGTTTTGGCCCTTTATCAGACAATTCAAAAATAGTAGAAACAAGAATAACACTTAACTGCCGGCCTTGTGGATTACACGGGCATACCTCATGTCCTGAAGGACACTTCAAATGTGCATTTTCTATTGATATTAAGAATATTATATAAAGCCGCTGCCATAGGGAGTTTTTTATATTTTTTACCGAAAAATGCCTGTTAAAATTTTATAAAACTTTATCGCCCTATAAGTTATGGTCTTTTTATTACATTTGCATAATGGCTCGTATACTGGCAATTGATTATGGTAGCAAACGTGTTGGAATTGCAGTGACAGATCCGCAGCAGATTATTGCAACCGGTCTTACTACAGTTCATTCAAAAGATGTAATTGAGTTTCTAAAAAAGTATATAGCTAAAGAGTTGGTAGAATGTATTGTAGTGGGTGAGCCTAAACAAATGAATAATGAACCATCGGAATCGGCACGGTTTATTGAACCTTTTGTTGTGCATCTTAAACGTACTTTTCCTTCAATCAAAATTGAACGGATGGATGAACGGTTCACATCAAAAATCGCCTTTCAAACTATGATTGATAGCGGTTTAAAGAAAAAAACGAGGCAAAATAAAGAATTGATAGATGAAATAAGCGCTACCATTATTTTGCAGGATTATATGAATAGAAATAAAACTTTAAGTTAATTACTAATGTTACGCAAAGAAAAAGATTTAAAAATGATAGACTTTTATACTTGTAATGGACAAAAGAATTGATAAAGGGTAATTTTCTCAAAAAGACAATAAAAGTGACTGCTTTAAATAATTCATAATCATAATCATTGTCATTTCGAATCCTGCTGAAAGCAGGAAGAGAAATCTTTGCAATTGATTGACAAGATTTCTCACTGCGCTCGAAATGACAGGTGGAAATATAGAGATATTCTGAATTAGATATAAATTTTGCGTAACATCAGTTAATTATTATTACGGATTGCGGACTGTGGATTGCGGAGTAAATCCAAAATTTAAATGTATATGATATTACCAATTGTAGCATATGGAGATCCTGTTTTAAGGAAAGTAGGAGAGGAGATCACCAAAGATTGTCCCAGCTTGCAGGAACTTATTGCAAATATGTTTGATACCATGCGTAACGCCTTGGGAGTTGGTCTGGCCGCTCCACAGGTAGGTAAGGCTATCCGTTTGTTTATCATTGAAACCAAACCTTTTGCAGAAAGAGTAGATGATAATGATGAGGATGATGAATTTACTGACGAAGAGCGTAGACAGCTTGAACATTTTAAAAAAGCATTCATCAATGCCAAAATTATAGCAGAAGAAGGTAATGAGTGGACATTTAATGAAGGATGTTTGAGCATTCCTAAAATACGTGAAGACGTTATGCGTAAATCTAAAGTGCGTATTCAGTATTATGACGAAGATTTTAATTTTTTTGATGAAATCTATGAAGGCCTTATTGCAAGGGTGATCCAGCACGAATATGATCATATAGAAGGTAAATTGTTTACAGACAGAATCAGCCCATTACGAAGAAGATTGTTACAAGGTAAACTCAATGACATTTCAAAAGGTAAGGTTCAGATTGGATACAAAATGCGATTCCCGAATAAATAGTCAAACCCAATTAAAATAATTTAGCAGTTGATAATTAAAATTAAAATGAAAACAAGCCAACTAATTTTAGTAGCAGCAGCCTTGCTAATAGTCATTTCATGTGGTACTGACAAAAAAGAAGAACAGGAAAAATCTTTAAATAAACCTCCACGTGAAGAATATATCACTCAAATAAAAAATCTGGAAGGCGAAATGCATAAAGCGGTTGAAATTGATAATAATACCGCTAACCTTGCTATTAAAGCATATACCGATTTTGTTACTTACTTTCCGGAAGATACCTTGGCTCCGGAATATTTATTCAGAGCGGGTGAAGTAGCAATGGCAGCTAAAAAATACAGGCGGGCATTGGAGTATTACCAAACTATTACACAAACGTATCCCAACTATAAGCATGTTACAGAAAGTCTTTATTTACAGGCCTTTTTATTAGATAACTTTATAAATGATGATGCAGCTGCTAAATCTGTTTATGAAGAAGTAATCACCCGGTACCCTTCTGCTAATTATGCCAAAGATGCAAAAGCCGCTATTGAAAATCTCGGCAAAACAGATGAACAATTAATTGAAGAATTTGAAAAGAAGAATAAGGACAAATAAATAATGCCGGCCACTTATAGTTACTGTCAGTTTGAAATTACTATTTTATTTGTTGCGATTACTTTGTTGTCTTGTGTAAGATGAATGAAATATATTCCGTTTGGTAGATTATCACGGTACAGTGTAATAGTTTGTCCGTTGATATTTTTTATTTGTTTTACTGTTTGTCCGAAAATATTTTCAACCGTGAGGGTTGCGTTTTTTAGTGGTTCGGCTATCCACAAAGTTGTATGTGTAGAAAAAGGTTGGGGAAATATTTTTATTTTTTTGCCAGGAATCTCTGACTGCTCACCATTGCTTATATTTTGAACTAAGTCTTTTTCAATATATATGGGAGATTGTTTAAGCGATAGGTATAAAGTATCATTGACAATATTGATAATTGTATCGTGAAAAAAAGAAGGATATGACGAAGGATTTAATTGGGTGCCGGATATAAAATCAGGAATTGCATCTGTAATCTTTGCGGTTAGCCAATTAGTGTTGCCTGTTTTGATTGCAGTATTTTTAGTTGTAATAGCCGAGTCATTCCAATAATCCCACCATACAACCCATAGAGGTTCTGATGTTACGGTGTTCAGTAATTTATATATATATACATTGTCATTACCATTATTAACGGTATCAATGGTATCAAAATCAAAATTTTTGAGTTTTTCATTTAGTAATTTGAAGGTATAGTATGAAAGTTTTTTTATCCCATCGCCAGGGTCGGGGCAAGGCTTAAAGAAGGAAGTATCGCAATTTGACGTATCGCAATAAGACAAATCGGGAATACCGTTGTATATTAAACCGTTGTAACTGTATGTATCATGTTGTGTTGAATCCTCACGAATATCTCCATAAAGAATCAATTTTACTCCGTTAGCAATATTCCAAACAAATCTTTTAAATAAATATTCTGACTGCTGCAGCTCTGTTTGATACTCCTGAAGGCGACTATTGTTTGCACAGGTATCAATACCAGTATGTGTTGCTCCTGCTTTCATAATTATGGGTTTATTAGTAAATCCAACACTTTGTAAAAGATTTCTATAATAAATCAGCCCCTTGCCTCTGGAATTAGTTTTGTATTGTTGGTATACATTAAAATCATGAAAGTCGAAAAAATCAAAAAATCCATTTGGGTCTTTTGCATAAAGCTTTTTCAGTGAAGGAATGTAATAATAATCATATTCTTCATCTAGTGCACCTCCTCCTATTCCTCCATACACAATTTTTGCACTTGTATCTGCTGCTTTAATAGTATTCCATGTGTGTTCTAACAAATTAGAATATTCCTGGGCTGCCAATCCTCCACATATAGTGTCAATTAAGCCAGGACAATAAGCCGTTACATATAAACTGGCGTGTTCATTATCAGCACTCCAGTATTTCACTTTCCATGATGGAACTTTGCTATTCACATATTTTACAAGTGTGTCTATAAAATTATCGTAATAGTAATAGGATGAATCACCCGCTGCGATGAATTTATTGGATGTGCCAATCTGTATTCCATCCAAAAACTGATATGCACTTTCTGTATTGATGATAAACCACACATTTGTATTTGCTTGTGCTCCATATTCTGTTATTTTAGGATCAATGTCTGAAAAATCATATACAACACTTCCTCCTACTATTTTTTCAATTTTTGATCTTCGCAAATGATCAGATACCCAGCATATATCCAAATCGTTTAGCCAAACTGAGGTATTGTCTGCTGAACTTGCAAAAGGGTTATTGGATCCAAAAGGCAAAACACAGGGCATTTGCCCCCAACAGATATTACAGGCCAATAGTGCTAAGGGTAGTATCTTTTTATATAAATAAAACATCCGTATGATATTACATTTTGGGAACATGTAAATATTTAAGCTTCTTCTTATTTTTAAGCAACCCTATCTATTGTTTTATCAATTTATAAGTCGCGCTCTTCTTGTTTTGAATAAATTGAACAAAATAAACTCCATTGGTAAATTCATTAACAGGGATTGACATGTTTTTAGTAAAATTATCCGTAAATACCAATTGTCCATAACTGTTGTATATAGTCACTTCCGTTTTTTCATCACTGTTTTGTTGAATAGAGAAATAGTTTGAAGCCGGATTTGGATAAATCGTAATCTGATCGGTCAAATCAACTATATCATCATCTATCCCTAATACATTATTACCATCACAATCATAAGCAAAAGGGGTGGAGCTATAGGTAGTTTGCCAATAGTTGTATATTTCTGTTAAATTTTTCCATTCCACTGTACCAGCCGTAACATGAGCGTTTACCGAGTCGATAACACCATTGAGCAGGGACATAAACCAGGGCTGGGCTACCTTGCCCTCACTAAAAAATATTTCCTGTGTATAAATTCCATTGGCAGGCAGATTACCACTTTGAATATCTGCAACAATATTATCAATCAGTGAATCAACAAAACTAACAGTGGTAGTGCTTTCAAGCTTTATCTGGCAACCTGTACCTATAACTGTCAGATTATTTGTAGAAACATGTTGAAAAAAATTACCCATGCCCGCGGGTTTATATACTCCAAAAAAATGTGGGTCATACGCATGTTGGGGAGTTGCAGCACCCCATAAAAATTGCGGATTCCAGGTATGTGTTGGAAAGTATACACCTGTTACACCATTCTCATATTCATCCCATGAATGGCCTCCCTGTAAAGTATCAAATAGAAATCCACTCATTGTATTGGAAGGAGTAATTCCTAATTGAGACATCAAATAATGAACATCTGCTGGTAGTTGAAACTATATCACCTGTATCAAGGGCAGCTATTGCCTCAAGCGCCACCCAGTCACCTCCATAATTGTATTTTACTCCTTTTGTCTGAAGCGTGTTGCAGATATTAACCAGCGCATTCCGATTATTATAATACAGGGTACTTGAGTTATCATAGCCTATATTATCTTCATTGTGGCTCACAAGAGTAATATAGAGCTTTGGTGCCTGTGCAATTGAATAGTTCCCAATAAATATATTGCACAGCGCAATAAGTGAGAGTTTTTTTATATTCGTTTTCATAGTCTGTAAAGTTTTTGTAGTTTTTATTGTTGGACGGTAGTTGATATAAATGGTTTAATGAACCATAAAATTAGAGCTAACCCGTTTTCATTTTTTCCGATATTTTTTATGAGTGTTGGCATTATCTCCTGTTATGATTGCAATAGTTATGTTATCGGCCATTTTCATTTTATCTCCTGGAAATTTTCCATTCCACATCGTCTTTTTTTGAACTAACCAAATATAAACTATAAAGAGGAACATTTGAACTATTCAAAACTTAAAATTACCG
>JAHEXZ010000085.1:0-7377 GCA_023251835.1 Bacteroidota bacterium
CACCGAATTTTAATACCTGCATAAAAAATATATTTGTGGGCTTTTAGGAAATAATTATAACGTTGAACTGTATGGGTGTTTCTGCTAATAGTCATCCTCTTTTATCGAAAGGCCGGAAGAAGAATTTTCAAATATATGCGGATAATGTTTTTTTAATTCACTGATAAATAAATCCCTTGGCACATCATGAAAGGTGCCATAATCATGCAGGTACTCCATAAATTCTCCACCTTCCTTATTGTAAGATTGGAATATGGAATCTTCTTTACCATTAAACTCAAGCGAATCTACTTTTAGTTTATCACAGAGCGATTTGTTAAAAGCCGGAGTTGCTTTTATCCATTGGTCGTTCAGAAAAAGTTCTGTATATCCATGAAAAACCATTACATTGGTTTTTAATCGCTCTTCTAATTTTTCTGTGGCAATATGATTACGGACCTTTGCAAAACCCAGTCGGCTGGGTATTCCTACTGCTCTTGCACAAGCAGCAAGTAAGCTGGCTTTTTCAACACAATAACCACTGTCTTTCTTCAGCAGTGCACTGGCTTTCATTGCTTCAGGGTTAAGGTCAATGTTATAGGGATTATAGTTGAAGCCATCTCTGACTGCATAGTATAATTTTACAGCTTTTTCAACAGTATCTGTTGCTCCTTCAATAGCTTTTTCAGCAAATTTTTTTATTTCTGCGGAATCGCTGTTAACAAATTCTGCTGGTTGGAGATATAGTTCGTTCATTGCTTGTTGCTATATAAAGTAGTATGTATCAACTTATAGATCCAGGACAATACGTATATTATTTTTTAATTTTTGGATTTGGTCTTTATGTAAATGCCCCGGTTTCTTAATAAGTCGTTTATTATCTATGGCTCGAATCTGGTCTACTAAAAAAGTTTTTTAAAATCCCCATGCTATCAATTCTTTTACTTCTCTCACGGAAAGAGGTGTTACTTCAGTAAGTTCTGAAGGAATATATTTTCCTTTCAGGTAGTTTAAGGCAGGTAATATCCATTGATTACTTTCGTTGTTGATGTTATCTATCAATAAAGTTATCTGGTAAAGTGAAGTTAGTTTTTCAAAGAATGGTTTGGCAGAAGCTTCAACTTCATCTTGTGGAAGTTTGATTATTTTTTCTGCAAAGAGAATTAATTTATTTAACTCCTTTTTTATCCAGTTGCCATGTTGGGCACTCTTATCAGCACTTTTATTGATTTCATCACAAATCACTTCAAAGCCTTTTGATTTTGACATTGCTCTTAACATGTCGAGTATAATAATATTTCCTGAGCCTTCCCAAATAGGCAACACCATTACATCACGCATTATTTTAGGCATTACACCATCTTCAATATAGCCCAAACCACCCATTAATTCCATGCTTTCACGTGTAATATATACTCCTGTTTCAGCCGACCATTTTTTAGTCATTGGGTTGATAATACGTAACAAGTGCTTTTCTCTTTCATTGCCGTTATCAGAAAGCTCAAATGATTTTATTGTACGCCATACAAGATAAAAGTTAGCTACGTTCAATGCACCAAGCTCAGTAAGTTTAGTGCGAATCAATGCGTGTTCAACAGCTGTTTTTTCGAATGTTTCACGGTTACATAAAAACTGGTATGCTTCTATCAAAGCCCTGCGGGAAGAAGCGAGAGCAGCAACAGAATTGTAGAGACGGGAAATATTAATCATTTCCACCATTATCTTAAATCCTTCAAGTTCATTGCCTACCAGTTTGCCAACAGTATCAGTGAGTATACATTCAGCACTTGCCATGGAACGTACCCCCAGCTTATCTTTTATGCGTATTGTTTCCATTGGGTTAGTGTCTCCGGAAGGAAGTTTTTTTTCAACCATAAAGATAGAAAGTCCTTTTGTGCCTTTAATACCAGAATCGGTACGTGCAAGTGCAAAAATAATATCAGCATTAGCATTGCTGCAGAACCATTTTTCGCCATTGAGCAAATAGTATTTCCCTTCTTTATGAGTAGCGGTAGCTATATTGGCACCAACATCCGAACCGCCAGTTTTTTCAGTAAGAAACATGGCTCCTGTATAGAATTCATCAGTATTATCTGTGTAAATATGTGCTAACAATCTTTTTTTGTCTTCTTCTTCACAGAATAAATGAATGAGTTGTGCTACACCATCTGTCATACAAAGCGGGCAGAACTGGCCACATTCACTTAAGGCATAAATATATCCGGCACCAAATCCAAGCAATTGTTTTTCAGTATTGAATTTTTTTCGTAAGGATGGCTCCCATTTTACACGAAACATTTCTGATTTAACAGCTATTTTCATTAACTCCTGGTAGGAAGGATGAAACCGGATTTCATTGATGGTTTCACCAAGGTAATTTCTTTTTATCAACTCGGGTCCGAATTTATCGGCAAGAAGCGACAGTTCATTCATTTTCCCGGCAGCCTCTTTCCCCAAAATATCTAATTTTCCCGACATATAATCAAATCCTTCTTTAGAGCTGTTAAGCTTCAGATAGTTTTTAAAGATATTATCACTATTGAAAAAATTATCACTGGGTCGAAAATTTTTATTTAGTACAAGATTTTTTTCCTGAGGATAAACGGGTAATGGAGATAGGTTTGTTTTCATATCTGATTTAATGTGCCGATTGTGTTTTTTTTCTTGTTCTTGGAAAATGCAGGTATTTATTAATAACCATTCTGCAATCTAATGTCTGGTATAGATTGCCGTACTCTGTTTTTATTTTTGTTTCTATTTTTTCTATTCCCTGGCTATCGAATCTGTCTTGTTGAAGCGCGTCCAAGACAAGCAGTTCAAAGGCTGTTGCCAGCATCCAGTCAACCTCTTGTTTATAGCCTATTGTAGCAATAGCATTTGTTTTTTTCAAGAATGATTGTATGGTCTTACCTCCTGCATTTAATGTTTCACAAGATGCAAAAAAAATCACCTTTCCCTGGGCAGAGTTTTCAAGAATAGTTGCAAGGTCTTTTAAAGAAAGTTTGCTTTTGTTAGTGATGAATATGTGCCCTTTTTTTCCGTGAAAAGCTAAGTAAAGAATAGGATATTTAGAAATGATTGATTTCTGTTTCCATTTTTTTAAAAAGAATTCCAACTCTTCCTTAGTAGCACAAGCATGGTAAATGTAATTACAGATACTTCCTTTGTGCAGCAATTCCAGAATGGGAAGTACGGTAGATTTATTTTGAAGGTCGTGTGTCCATAAACCCTCCAAACAATAAATGCCTTTTTTCATCTGTATATAATTTGTTTCTCAGTGGCCAGAGCTCTCGCACTATTTCATGGTATTGCGGAATAATCACCCCTTTTAAGTTCTATACGAATTTACAAATTAGGGGGGGGTATTGAAAAAGAATTAACATTATTTTACTTCTTAATTTTTAATTTGTTGATTTTCAGATGTTTAAATAAGTTGCTGGCATGGTTTTTTACCCCTTCTATTTCTTTATTATCTTTTTATTTTGGTTCATTATCTTAATAATATACACTCCTGCTGCCAGTTCATTTAAACGAATAACAGACTTTTCATTTATCAGTTTGCCTGACAGTACCGTTTTCCCGGCCTCATCAGTAATAGAATAATTTTTAGCAATAAAAGCCGCACCAACTGTAATGGTTATCATATCAGTAGCAGGTGAAGGATACACGTTAAAATCAGTTGTGTTTTTAATTTCTCCTACTCCAATAGATGTAACTGAAGCACATAAACTTGTATCAGAACATCCATTTTTTGTAACAATAACAGCATAGTTTCCATTGACAGTAGCAGTATAGTTTTGATTAGTTGCTCCGCTAATTAGAGTATTGCTATTTCCACAATCAATCCATTGGTAGGTTGCACCAGACTGACTTACCGATAATGTGCTTCCATTAGCACTAACTGTAGTTGTTGGCAAGGCATTTACAGTAATTGTTATTGTATTGGAATATACTGCAGGATAGCCAATTTGTGTTACTTGTGCCCTGTAGTAGGTTGTTGTTATGAGGTTTGCTGTGGAGTAGTTTGCTGTGGTTGCGCCATTTCCACCCGTAACATTTACCCATCCTATTGAGCCGTTGGGAGATTGTTGCCATTGAACAGAGCCTGTATAGCCTGTTAAAGTCAATGTGGCATTATTTCCAGCACAAATCTGTATACTGGAAGCAGCGGTACCGGCAACAGGTGGTAATGTTGATACTACTATATTTATTCTATAATCTTCAACTTCGCCCCACGCGGCACTTCCGCAAGGAGCTGTTGTTTCTTCGTTATAGTGGATTCTTACCCGCATACGTTTCAATCCTATTAATGTATTTAAAGGGCAAGCAATAATTGCAGTATATGGCCCAATACCCGGGCTTCCTGTAACAGCAATGGCCTGGTCATCAGTAAAATCACCGTTATTGTTCCAATCTACCCAAATGCCACATTGATCCTGGGGATAGGTAGAACTGCCATTTGTAACAGTGATAGAAAGCGAGTCACCAGGTTGTATGTTTGTATTCATTGAGGTATAATCAGCATAGCCCCCAAGAGAACAGGTTGATGAGTTGTTGATTGTTCCAACAGTTACATTGGAAATATGCTCATCACACTGGTTAGAGGCTCCACTACAATAAGCAACGGCAATTTGCCTGTTACCTGATGGATTTGTATCAGCAGGTATTTTTATGCCATTCATGGTAAAGGAAGTACATTGGGCATCCAGATAGTTATCCATGGTAGCGATTGAAGGTACATCATAGGTGAGCCAGAAATAATTTATTCCATCGTTTAATACCTGATTTCCGGATATTGAAAAAGTTCCGTTTGGTGTGTTAATAGTGGTTCCGAATGGAGTTGTTGTTGAAAAGCTACTGTTTAGACCGGTATAAAACAGTTTTGCATTTGTAATATCAGTAGCCGGGTTAGTTGAGCCGGCTGTATTAAAAGTGAATGATGTTACGTTCAATGGGCTTGTGCTTCCTGTGTTTACTATTTCTATTCCAATAATCTTCCGATTAGTTTGTCCCGGAGAAATAGCAGAAGTATCGTTTTGTGTTGTTGTGCTTGAAACATAGGTCATTGGCCCGGAGTTATAATAAGCAGGTGTTTCCCAGAGTCCTCTGCCAAAGGTAGCAGCTCTTAGTTTAGTAGCTTCGGGGGTAGCGCTATAGTATATTTCAAGTTCTCCAATTTTTACATTTGGCAAATTCGTATTATAGGAAACCCAGTTATTTGTTCCTTGTTTAAAATACACACCTACTTCGGTACCGAGGTATAAATGTACTTCGGCATTTGACTGTTTATTTTGAACGATAGAATATGCAGGAAGCTGAGGCAGGCCTGCCGAGATGTTAGTCCAGAAGCTGCCGGCATTTGTTGATTCATAAACTCTATTTGCATTGTAACCGCTCATTGTAACCCAAATGGTGTTGTCATCATCATTCTTTATAGCAATAGAAGTAATGTTACTAGTGCTTACAGGCAATGTTCCTGTAACATCTGTCCAATTAGCCCCACCATCGGTTGTTTTCCAGATGGTATCATGATCGGCTACATATAAAACCTGGTTATCAGAGGGAGCAACTGCCATTGAACGAATTTTAGCTGAAGAATTGATGGTAGAAATTTGTGTCCAGTTGTTGCCTCTGTCTGTTGTTTTCCATACATCAGCATAGCCTGCATACAAAGTTTGATTATTAACCGGGTCAATAATATAAGGGGTAACCCATGCCCCGGATCCTGCCCCGGCAGGCTCAACATCTGTATAATCGCTTAACCAATGATCGGTTGTTCTTGTTATTTGCCCATTAACATACGTTGCATATTGAACATTTGCATCAATATAATCGATAAGACATTCCATTCCATCGCCACCTTTTACATCGAACCAGGTTCCACCATAAAGTAATTTGCTTCCATTATCTTGTAATCCGGTGATGGTTTCTGTTGTATTGGTAGCAGAAATGCCCAATTTATACATTTGACTGATGACCAAACCGTTTGTTTTATCCGTCCAGGTAGTACCATTATCTGTAGTCACATATATGCCTCCGTCATTACATTCAAATAAATTACCATTGCTATGAAATTTGAGGAAATGTTTATCAGCATGAACTGCCTGAGCATTATTTCCTACCCAGTGGTTTTTGATTGTCCATGAAACACCGGCATCATTTGATGCCCAGGTATTAACACCGCCAATAAATAGGATATTTGCATTAGAGGGCGAGGCCGCAATGGTTAAATCATACCAGCCTTGTCCACCCGTTCCTGTCCCATCTTCTTCGTAACCCAGCATGTTTGAAGTTGTTCCATCAAACACCATATTGTAGGATACTCCGTTGTCGGTTGATTTAAAAATACCATAAAGACCATCATCTGAAGCAGCAGCAACAGCATATACCCAACCGGGCTGATTTGCAGACACAGCTAATTCTATACGGGTAGCGTTTGCATCACTGAAAGCGGAAGTCCAGGTTAAACCACTGTTTGCAGAAACATAAATTTCACCGTTTTGAGTAGAGCCGTACAGTGTGCTGAAATTGCCCGGCATATATTCCATATCAATAAAATAAGCAGATGTTAACTGTGTATTCCAGGTAGCCCCTCCATCAGTAGTTTTGTAAACGCCATCTGTTGTAGAAGCAATAATTATCTGGTTATTTGAAGGGTCTATCAATAATTTACTGATTAATTTATATGAAGATACAGGAAATGTAAGTCCTGTAGTATTCCATGTTAAACCACCATCAGTAGATTTGAGCACTCCTATACTGTTATTATCCCAGGAATCACGGTCTCCGGTGGCAATATAAATTGTGTTTGATGTTGCATAGTCTGACGGGATAGCAATATCACTTACAGCTAAAACACCATTATTATCAGTTAAACAGGTCCAGGTTGAACCATTATTTGTTGTTACCCATAATCCACCAGCACCTACTCCTACCCAATATGTATTGGGGTTAGTGGGGTGAAAGGCTATACAGCTTACGCGTCCAATACCAGCATAGCCACCATCAGAATTGGTTGTTCCCAGACTTACCCAGTTGGCAGACGATTGTTCGGAAGGGGGCTGAGGATTTGATGACAGATAATCTGTGTATACCTGTTGAACTGATTTTTTAGGAAATTCACCAGAAACAGGGTTTACCTGGCTTTCCATATAATATTCCCAACGTTTAAAGTGTTTCCAGCCTATTGCTTTTTTCTTTACCCCATTTTTAAAATAAAATCCGTTTTTAACATTGTATGGTGTCCAGTAATCATTAAATGCTTTTTGATAATCGAAGAAAGTCAATGCATCTTTCTGCTTACCATGTGGTAAATTCTTTAACCAGGGTTGAGCATTTGCTATATGGCTAAAGGATATTACCAAGAGTGCCGTTTTTACAAGTAGTTTTAGTTTCATT
>JAHEXZ010000085.1:7477-21115 GCA_023251835.1 Bacteroidota bacterium
TACTGAAAATAAATTATTGATCCGGTATAAAATCCGTAATCGATTTCTCCATTCTGAGTATGGTTTATCAGCTCTGTTTTCCCCGGTAAATTGATTTCTGTTGTTTTGAATCGCTGTTCTATAGAACACGGTAAATCGTGGAGAAATTTTTTGTTTGTATGTTAAACCCAAGTAAAAAGTATGCTGATCCTTTTTGTAGTTAGTATTTAATTGATACAATGTTTCAATTTGAAGATGCTGTATATTAATACCATATATAAAATAGAAATTACTCCGGCTAAACTGTGATATATTTTCATTGAACCTGGCTTGGTACTGAAATTCTGCATACTGACCTCTTCCCAGTTTTTTTTCTGCCTGAATCCATGTCCAAAGAGATAGATCCTTATTGGTATCCTCACTTTGTGGAAAAGCCAATAAAGAGCTTCCCAAAAATGATATTAAAAGAAAAGACTTCATTTATTATACCTATCAAAAAAATATGCCAGCCGAGTTTCATTCGCTCAGTATATCTTAGTTCCAACCTCCTCCCAAAGCTCTATAGATATTTACCTTGGCATTCATCTGTTTCAATTTTATTTCAATGAGTTCCATTTTAGATTCAAGAGCCTCTCGTTGTGTAAGCAATACTTCAGCATAATCGGCCCTTGCTGAATTAAAAAGATTATTCGCAATGCCGATAGACTGCATAAGTATTTCTACCTGTTGCAATTTTGTTTTATAGCTTTCAGAAAAATTATTGAGTTTCGCTAATTGATTGAGCACATCAATGTATGCATTCAGAATGGTTTGTTCATAATTGTAAACGGTCTGAACTTGTTGCGCCTTGGAAGTGCTGTAAGCAGCTTTAATTGCATTTCGGTTAATAAGCGGGGCCATTAGGTCGCCTGCCAAATTATAAAGCATGGATTTAGGGTTAACCAGAAACGTTGGATTAAATGCCTGAAACCCAACACCTGCTGAAATGCGCAGGGATGGATAAAAATTAGCTCTTGCAACTTTTACATCTATTTTTGCAGCTGCTAATTTAAACTCTGCTTGTCGTATATCAGGACGATTGATGAGCAGTTGAGAAGGGATTCCCGATTGTATTGAATCAATTACCAATTCATTGAAAGTATTTGAATTTCTACTAATAACTTTAGGGAAGCCTCCTGTTAGAAAATTGATACGATTTTCTGTTTCAACAATTTTTTGTTTTATCTCAAACTGAAGATTTTGCGTATTTAATAATTGGGCTTCAAACCGGTTTACTGCTAATAGAGTAACTCTAGCAGCCTCTTTTTGTTGTTTTACAACTTTTAGTGCATTGTGTTGAATTTCGATATTTTTATCAATAATATTCAATAAATTATCCAATGCCATCAGTTCGTAATAAGCATCCGCAATTTCTGCAATCAGGTTGGTTACCATAAAATTTTTCCCCTCAACATTGGATAAATATCTGGCAACTGCCGATATCTTGGCATTGCGTAACTTTTTCCAAACATCTAATTCCCACGAAGCATAAGGCCCTAAAAAATAATCTGCTTGTGATTCTATAACTTCCGGATTGGTTTTGATGTCCAGATTATCTTCAACGGCACCGCGCCATGTATATCTTGGTATTTTTTCAAGCCCAGCCGCTCCCCGTAATCCGATAAAAGGAAGGTATTCTCCTTTCCGGGCTCTTATTTCATTTTTACTGATCTCAATTTCCTGTAAGGTGATGTTTAATTCCTGATTATTTTTCAAAGCCGAGTCTATTAATGCTATCAGGTTAGGATCGGAAAAATAGTGCTTCCAATTGATTTTTGCTGTATTGGTTGTATCCTGCGAGTTATAATAACTCGCAGGAATGGATTTGCTCTCTGTCTTAATAGCATTATCTGGAGTTTTACATCCCCAGAGCAATGGCACAATAAATATTAAAGCAATGGATCTATGAATTATTATTGTTGACATTTCTTTTTACAATTTTTGTTAAAATTTCCTTTATTTTTTTACTAAGAGACGCCTCCGATCTGCTTTCTACAATGTCCTCTGTTAAAGGATTTTCATCTTCATCTTTAATAAGCCTCTTCCCTTCTGCCAATTTTCCAAACACGTAGTAAAGCCCCGGCACAATAATTACTCCAAAGAGGGTTCCGAACAGCATACCTCCAAGTGCCGATGCACCTATAGTGCGGTTGCCAACAGCACCTGGTCCTGTGGCAATCACTAAAGGAATTAATCCTGCAATAAAGGCAAACGAGGTCATTAAAATGGGACGAAAACGAACTCTCGCTCCTTCGATGGCTGCGTCAAGAACGCTGGCACCCTGGCGATGTTTCTGAATGGCAAACTCTACAATCAACACGGCATTTTTACCCAATAATCCGGCTAGCATGATAACTCCGAGCTGTGCATAAACGTCATTGGCCAATCCCATCAGTTTTAATAACATTAATGACCCAAATATTCCGGGTGGGAGAGACAGAAGTACGGCAAAAGGTATAATAAAACTTTCATATTGGGCAGCCAGTATCAAATAAACAAACAGCAGTACTACAATTAAAATGTACAGTGCTTCATTTCCCCTCCTTGCTTCATCGTAAGAAAGCCCCTCCCAGGCGATATCGTAACCATTCGGCAAAGATTCTTTTGCCACCTCCTGTATCGTTTTAATAGCATCACCGGAAGTATAACCCGGAGAAGGAACTCCGTTGATCAAAGCAGAGGTATATAAATTGTATCTTGATATTTCGTTTGGCCCCTGAGTCTTTTTTATTTTCATAAAAGCTGAATAAGGAACCATTTCACCACGATCGTTTTTTATGAACAACTTCAAAATATCTGATGGAAGCTTCCTGTACAGAGGGTCGGCTTGCGTATATACCTTGTAATAATTGTTGAACCGGATAAATCCCTGTTCATATGTACTCCCGATCAGAATATTAAGGTTTTCCATCGCATTACCAATGGAAACCCCCTTTTGCATCGCCAGCTCATTATCTACAATTAATTCGTACTGTGGATAGTTTGCTGCATAAAAAGAGAATAATCCGCTCAGCTCTTTTCTCTTTTTCAAAGCATTCACAAACTCAGTGTTCACCTTATCAAACTCCTGATAATCTACATCGCTGCCTTTATCCAATAAACGCAGAGCAAAACCAGCGGAAGCACCATAACCGGGTACGGCAGGTGGTTCAAAGAATTCAACAACGGCTCCAACGTCTTTTGTCTTTTCTTCCAGTTCTTCAATCACTTCCTTTACGGAATGTTTCCGTTCAGACCAATCTTTCAGGTTGATCAAACAGGTACCTGCATTGGATCCTCTTCCTTCGGAAAGAATTTCGTAACCGGCCATGGCAGTGACCGATTGCACGCCCTCTACCCCCTTCGCTATTTTTTCAAGTTGTGTTGATATTTCATTGGTTCTTTCGAGTGTAGTGCCTGGGGATGTCTGAATAATTGCATAGAGCTGGCCCTGATCTTCACCGGGTATAAAACCTGCAGGAAGAATTTTGTTTATTCCCACAATACCAAAACCAAATGCGATCAACATTCCGTAAGTAATAACTCTTCTGTTAACAATATGTTTGAGCAGTCCGATATATTTCCCTGTAACTTTTTCAAATTTTTTGTTAAACCAGTCAATAAACATATTTACAGGAGTTTTTCTTTTGGGTTGTCCGTGTGTGTTCTTCAATATAATCGCACAAAGTACAGGTGTAAGGGTAAGTGCAACCACACCAGAAAGCACAATAGAAGCTGCCATAGTGATGGAGAACTGTCGGTATAAAACCCCTACGGGGCCTGTCATAAATGCAACAGGAACAAATACCGCAGTCATGACCAAAGTAATTGCGATGATAGCACCACTTATCTCCCCCAGTACTTTTTTTACCGCTTTTAGTGGAGAAAGATTTTCTTCTTCCATTTTCACGTGCACGGCTTCCACCACCACAATGGCATTGTCAACCACAATACCAATGGCCAAAACCAGCGCGAACAGGGTGATCAGGTTGATGCTTAAACCAAATAATTGCATAAACACAAATGCACCAATCAAAGATACCGGAACCGCAAGAGTCGGGATAAGTGTGGAACGCCAGTCGCCAAGAAAAACAAACACCACTAAGGATACCAGTATAAATGCTTCGAGTAAGGTATGAAGTACTTTTTCGATAGAGGCATTCACGAATTTTGAAACATCATAGTTGATCTCATACTCCATGCCCGGAGGGAAATCTTTCTTTAATTCTTCGAGTTTCGCTTTTACATCATCAATTACCTGATTGGCGTTACTGCCGGGATTTTGCTTTAGCACGAGCGAAGCGGTAGGATAACCATCTTTGTCAGTATAAATATCTACAAATTCACTTCCTACCTCTACTTCAGCAATATCTTTTAGCCTGATCATTTCACCCTTGTCATTAGCACGGATGATGATATCCTTATACTCTTCGGGTTTATTATACCAACCTTTATAGGTAAAAACATACTCAAGTGATTGTGCCACTCTTCCCGAGCTCAAGCCGACACGGCCAGGCCTGGCAAGTACGCTCTGTTCGTTAATAGCTTTTAATACATCGTCAGCCGAAATATTATACGCTCTCATTCTATCCGGCTTTAACCAAACGCGTATAGCAAAAGCACGGCTACCTATCGCTTCGGCCCTCCCCATCCCGTTTATCCGTTGAATTTCAGGTATGATATAAGTCTTGGCATAGTTGAATAGAAATTTCTGGTCAGCATTTTTATCAGTGCTGAAGAGGTTTACATACATCAACATGCTGGGCTGTATGGGAGTGATAATTACTCCCTCTCTTTGCACTAAAGGAGGAAGGTTTGCCCATACCTGGTCGACCCTTGTTTTTACCCTGGCTGCTGCAATAGTAGGATCGGTGCCCGGTTCGAATACTATCTGAACGGTTGCCTCGCTGGCGCTGGTTGCATCAGACATCATGTATTGCATTCCCTGAACGCCATTGATCGCTCTTTCTAAAAGGGTTACGGTTGACTTGATCAATACATCGGCATTAGAACCAGGAAACTCAATGAAAATACTAACCCGTGGCGGTGCAATTTCAGGAAACTGAGCCACCGGTCTTGTACTTATTGCCAGTAATCCCAGGAAAATTATTCCCAACGACATGGCTATGGCAAGAACCGGCCTTTGAATAAATTTATTAAACATCTGTTTTTTTTTTAGGTTCTTTCCTTATTCGGCATGTAAATGAGTTAGGTCAGATAGCACCTTTTCGAAAGGCACAAACTCAGTTTCCACCTTCTCGTTGTTTTTAACCTTACGCAGGCCTTCAAGCAGAATCTTATCATTTTCATCCAAACCCTCTGTTATAACATACAAATGAGGTAGCTCTGTTCCAACGGTAATTTGTCTTGCCTTCACTACGTTGTCTTTATCTACCACAAAAACATATTTCTTATCAAGAATTTCAAAGGCTGTCTTCTGTGGAATAATAATTGCATTCTTAAGATAAACGGGCATTAGTATATTCCCTGTTTCTCCATGTCTCAGTATCCGTTTTGGATTAGGAAAGGTTGCCCTAAATGCAATATTCCCGGTTTCATTGTTGAAGTCGGCTTCAATGGTTTCTACCATTCCTGGGTATTCAAATAGTTGGTTGTTTGCCATCTTAAGATTTACCTTTAAAGAATTATCTGATTTCGCCTTGGTGATATAATCCAAATACTCCGCTTCGGGTACATTAAAATAAATCCACATTCTGCTGTTATCAGATAGTGAGGTAAGCAACTCTCCTTCATCTACCAGACTTCCCATCCGTACATTAAATCGGTCCATGATTCCATCAAAAGGGGCCTTTATTTCAGTAAATCCCAAATGTGCCTGAGCCAAAGCCACTTCCGCTTTCGCTTTATCTAATCTAGCCTTGGCTAATGCCAGCTCATTTTTTGATACAACATTGCTATCTGTTAGTGCCTTTGTATTCTGGTATTCTATTTCAGCAAAATTGGTCTCTGCCTGCGCCTTTTGCAGTTCAGCCTGATATACTATGGGCATGATTTGAAACATGAGTTGCCCTTTTTTAACGAACTGCCCTTCGTCTACATATATATTTTGCAGGTATCCTTTTTCAAGAGCTCTTAGTTCAATATGCTGAACAGAACGAACTTGACAAACATATTCATTGTAAAACAACGTATCTTTTCTAACCGGGTTGGTAACTATAAATGAGGATACTTCCTCCTCATGTTTTTTTTCATGTTTACAACTTGTTGAGAATAACAGTATTGTCAAATAAATAACAATTGATAATTTTTTCATTATCGTGATTTTAAAAATGAATAAAATAAGGAGTACCGCAACAGTGAGAGCCGCGTGTTTTTTAAGCAGGCTTAGAATAAGCCCGTTTTACAGAGAAGGTTAATTAATAAAGTTTTTCCAGGAGTGGAATAGGATATACAACGCAACACTTAATGGTTGCGGACAATCCGTAGAATAATTACGTACAGATAAGGCAAGTTGTGAGGAGTAATTATGTCCATAGAGAATCCAGGTAAGGACTAAAGCCTCGTTGTTATTGTCATCATCCGTATCTTCGTCCTGCTCTTCAATGGTTACAAGCAATTCCTCAGGAAAGGAAGAACGGCTTTTTTTCTCAGCAAAAAATGCTGTGCCGGTATTCATTTTTTTTAAGCTTTCAAGCTTTATGAAAGAGCTGTTTGTTTTTGAAGAGTTTATTGGGTTGGTATAAACAAAACCAAATGAAAATAGCACAATTAATGCTGATAAACACGCTGGTAAAAGTTTAGTATGGGAAGTAACTTTCTTTAACATGCCCGGCAATTATTTTGGACAAATGTATTGTATTCAAATAAACAATTGAAGCGAATTCTCATATTTTTTGAAAATTTAACAATTGAGAAGGTGCTTTGTATTGGAAAGCAATGGAAATGATTGCAGGTTTATATTAATGCAATATCTTAAATACTAACTCTTTCAGCAGTTCTCCTTCAGTAGCAGAACCCCTGTCAACACCTTTTGATTTAAGATCATATTCACGTAAATATCCAAAAATGGCTTTTAGTTTACCTACGGAAAAGTTTTTGGCAGCCTGTTGGTAGCCGTCAACAAAAAAAGGACTAACACCTAACTCTGAGGCTACACTCATTTTGGATTTATCAGATAAGAATTGGTATGACAGCAGTTTGCAGAAATAGCCGTAAAGAGAAGATACCGTTTTTACTATAGGGTGTTCCTTTTCGTCAGCTGCAAAATAGTTGATAATACGGTTGGCTTTTAATACATCTCTTTTTCCTATTGCATTTTGTAATTCAAATACATTATAATCCTTACTGATGCCAATGTTTGTCTGAATGTGCTCAACTGTAATTTCTGATTTTGGAGGAAGGTTAATCATTAATTTATCCAATTCATTAGAAATTCTGCTAAGATTTGTTCCCAGGTATTCTGTAAGCAATGCTGTAGCTTTAGGGCTTACCAGATATTCTTTCCCTCTCAGATAATTATTTATCCATTCAGGAACTTTATTATCGTATATTTTTTTTGATTCGAACAATACAGCATTTTTATCAATTGTTTTTGCTATGCTGGTACGTTTATCAACGGTTTTATATTTATAACAAATAACGAGAATGGTTGATTTCTGAGGATTTTCCAGGTATGCTTCAAAAGGATGTTTTGTTTTTTCTTTTGATTTTTCTTTTTCACCTTCTTTGTCCCTGCCAACCATATCACTTATATTTTGTGCTTCTTTAACAATAATAACCTGATATTCGCTCATCATCGGAAAACGCTTGGCAGCAGCAATCATATCCGCAGTAGTAATATCACGTCCGTAAAGAATTGTTTGGTTGAACTCTTTTTCTGATTCGTCCAGCACATTTTGTTCAATGTAATCAGAAATTATGTCAATAAAATAAGGTTCTTCACCCATGAGGAAATAGACAGGGCGGTAAACCTTTTTTTTTAACTCTGATATGATGTCATTAAACTCCATAATAATCAATCTACTAACAATTTGCAGTTAACAGTTTGCAAAAGGTGTACGACAAATTTCCTTACCGTTCGTTTCGGCTCCGCTCAACGAACTGCATTCGTACCCTGAGCGAAGTCGAAGGGTACCTATCAAAACGGATTTTTGTCGTACACCCGTTTGCAAATTGCTAATCATAAATTGTAATTTTTTTCTATTCAAACCTCAAATGTTTCACCGTTAATCCATTATTGATTAATACATTTAGCGAATCAATACCAATTTTTAAATGTTCTTCCACAAAATTTTGTGTTACTTTTTTATCACTTTCCGCTGTTTTTACTCCCTCTGGTATCATTGGCTGATCGCTTACCAATAACAATGCACCGGTTGGAATCTGATTATGAAAACCTACAGAAAAAATGGTAGCCGTTTCCATATCAATTCCCATAACGCGTATTTTACGCAAGTAGCTTTTAAATTCTTCATCGTGTTCCCATACTCTGCGATTGGTAGTATATACAGTGCCTGTCCAGTAATCCTTGTTATGGTTCCGAATGGTTGTAGAAATAGCCTTTTGTAAGCTAAATGCAGGTAATGCAGGAACCTCAGGGGGAAAATAATCATTGGAGGTTCCATCGCCCCGTATAGCAGCTATAGGAAGAATCAGATCTCCCAATTCATTTTTCTTTTTTAAACCACCACATTTACCAAGGAATAAAACAGCTTTAGGCTCAATAGCAATTAAAAGATCCATAATAGTAGCCGCATTTGCACTGCCCATTGTAAAATTAATAATAGAAATACCATTAGCAGTTGCACTTGGCATAGGCATATCCTGCCCGTTAACCGGAACATTATTTAAGTCGGCAAACATTTTTATGTATCTACCAAAGTTGGTAAGTAAAATATACTTTCCAAATGATTCTACCGGAGTTCCTGTATAACGTGGCAACCAGTTTGTAACGATTTCGGCTTTTGTTTTCATAATGTGTCGGGAATATTCCCTGTTTTTTTACTCAATGTATTTTCGTAATCCCTCAAAACAAGTTTCTCTGGCGAAATTACTAATTAAGAACAGCAAAAGACATCCTGAGAATAAATATTTATTAAGAGGCCTGTTTAAAAGTTAAGAATAAGTATCAACTGTTTTGTTTAATTTTACTCTTCGTGATGCAGATTCTGAATTTACCATCTTATCAATTTAAATTAAAACAAGAAGGGTTACGTACTCATATCTTTGATGCTATCAGAAAAAAATATGTGGCACTTACCCCGGAAGAATGGGTACGTCAGAATTTTTTACAATATTTAATCCGGGATAAAAAATTTCCGGCATCGCTTATTGCTGTGGAAGCGGGTTTGAAATACAATCAGCTTCAAAAACGGATGGATGTTTTGGTATATGACAAACGGGGTATTCCCTATTTAATGGTAGAGTGTAAAGCACCGGAAGTCAGAATTACACAAGATGCCTTTGACCAGATTGCCAGGTATAATATGGTATTTAAAGTAAAATATCTGGTGGTAACCAACGGTATGGATCACTATTGCTGCCAGATGAATTATATACAGAGTACATATCAATATTTGGCAGAGATACCCCTGTTTGAAAGTGGCACAGATTACTGATGAAATTCGTAGTTCGATTTTACTTGTAGTTCGTAGTATATTATTTTTTGATTATTATTGATGTTAAATTATCTTCTATGGAACACCAACCAGATAATCAGGGATTAAAAAAAGTTCTTACCCCTATAATGCTATGGGGGCTCGGTGTTGGATATGTTATATCCGGAATGTATTTCGGATGGAACCTGGGTTTGGAAAAAGGCGGTACTCTTGGTCTTGGCATTGCTGTTTTGTTTATTATGATTATGTATGTCACTTTTTCTTTGTGTTATACAGAGCTTGCTTGTGCTATACCCAAAGCAGGAGGGGCTTTTGATTACACCAACAAAGCGTTAGGAAAACAAATCGGCTTTATTGCCGGTATGGCTCAAATCATAGAATTTGTATTTGCTCCACCAGCTATTGCATTTGGGATTGGCGCCTATTTTCATTTGCTCTTTCCTAGCTTGTCGGTGACCGGCATTGCCGTTTTCTGTTATTTTATTTTTACTGCATTGAATATACTGGGTGTGAAGGCCTCCGCTTCGTTTGAATTATTCATCACAATTGTTGCCGTTGTTGAATTATTGATATTCTCTGGCTTTACGTTACCTCATTTTAAAATTGAAAATCTTACTACCAATTCTTTTCCAAATGGTATTGAAGGAATTTTTATGGCTATTCCTTTTGCGATTTGGTTTTTTCTCGGACTGGAAGGTATTGCAAATGTTGCTGAAGAAACAATTAATCCTCAGAAAAATATTACAATTGGTTTCGCATCTGCTATGCTTACACTGGCTGTGCTGGCTACTCTTACTTTTGCTTCTGCTGTTGGTGTTGCAGGATGGGAAGCCGTTGTTTTTGATGCTACGGGAAAGGTATCTGACTCTCCTTTACCCTTAGCCATAAAACATATACCTGCTGTTGGCGATGTGTTTTTTCACTTGCTGGTGTGGATTGGCCTGTTTGGCTTTGTAGCTTCATTCAATGGGTTGTTGCTGGCTGCAGGAAGAGCAACTTATGAATTTGGAAAATCGGGAAATGCGCCTTCTTTCCTTGGTAAGGTCAATCCAAAATTTAAAACACCAGCAGTTGCTCTTATTTTTAATATGGGGCTGGGAATTATTGCTTTGTTCACAGGCAAAACCGGTGAAATCATAACTATAGCTACATTCGGAGCACTGACACTTTATGTTCTTTCTGTAATTTCTTACTTTGTGTTGAAAAGAAAAATGCCTGAAATGGAGCGGCCTTTTAAAGCGCCATTTTACCCCGTTTCCCCTGCTTTGGCATTAATTATTGCCATTATATCATTACTTGCAATGACGTATTACAACATAATCCTTGCTTTGATTTATTTTGGATTGATGCTAATTTCATTTGCCGGATATAAAGTATTTTATAAAAAATAATGAATTAATAAAACCTCTAAGATCACAAAGAAACACTATGCTTAATGAATCTTAGTGAACTTAGTGCCTTAGTGGTAAAAACTTTTAAACGTTTTTTATTATGACTGAAAAACAAATTATTGATTACGTTAAAAATCATCCTTCAGGAAAGGTAAAGCTTGCTATTACTGACATTGATGGTATATTGCGCGGCAAATACATCAGCACAGATAAATTTTTATCTGTTGTTAGTGGCAATATTGGTTTTTGTGATGTAGTATTTGGCTGGGACTCCAGTGATGTTGCTTATGACAATGTAAAGTTCACCGGCTGGCACACCGGCTATCCGGATACCCCTGCAAGGCTTGGTGTATCAACATTCCGTAAGATACCATGGGAAAATGATGTGCCCTTTTTCCTATGCGAGCTGATAGGAGAACCTTCTTATGTATGTCCGAGAAATGTATTACAGCAGGTAATCAGTAAAGCTGAAAAGGCTGGATATACACCTTATTTCAGTCAGGAGTTTGAATGGTTTAACTTTGAAGAAACGCCACAAAGTGTGAATGATAAAAAACACAGTGGTCTTACGCATCTTAGTCCGGGAATGTTTGGCTACTCTATATTACGCAGTACGCTACGAAATGATTTTTTTACTGCCTTGTTTGAACAGTTGAAGAAATTTGACATCCCGATTGAGGGGCTCCACACCGAAACAGGTCCCGGAGTTTATGAGGCAGCAATAGCTTATTCCGGCATACTTGAAGCAGCTGACCGTGCTGTGCTTTTTAAAACAGGCGTAAAAGAAATTGCCTACAAACATGGTATCATGGCCACTTTTATGGCCAAATGGAGTGAAAACCTCCCAGGTTGCAGCGGCCATGTGCATCAGAGCTTATGGGATAAAAACAGTAAAACCAATTTGTTTTATTCGGAGAAGGATAAAAACAAAATGAGTGATATTTTCAAAAACTATGTTGCTGGCCAGTTGTATTGTTTACCTTTTATCCTGCCCATGCTGGCTCCAACTATAAACTCATATAAACGTTTGGTGGAAGGGGCGTGGGCTCCTACAACACTTACCTGGGCTGTAGATAACAGAACAGTGGCTTTACGAGCTTTACCGCTGGGAACAAAGTCGGCAAGGCTGGAAACAAGGGTTGTAGGCTCTGATTCTAATCCCTACTTAGCCATGACTGCCTGTCTGGCAAGCGGCTTATATGGTATTAAAAATAAATTAAAGCTGCAGGATGCCACTGTAGGTAATGGTTACCGGGATACTTCACATGGTGTATTGCCTTCTAACCTTTGGAATGCTACACAGGCAATGAAAAATTCTGAAGTAGCAAAAGAGTTATTTGGAGAGAAATTCGTGGATCACTTCACCAAAACCCGCGAGTGGGAATGGAGGCAGTTTAGTAAAGTGGTTACAGATTGGGAGTTGAAACGGTATTTTGAAATAATATAGTCTTATAAAAAAACACCACTGAGTGCCTTAGTGGTAATTTTTTAAACAGTTTAAAAATTAATAATATGGATTTCAATCGCGTTGTACAATTTAATTTCCCTACAACTATTCGTTTTGGGGCTAATGCGGTAAAAGAATTACCTGCGTATTTAAAACAAAATAATCTTAAAAACCCGTTATTGGTAACTGACCCTGTTATTGCCCAGCTTCCTTTTTTTAAAGAAATTATTGCTGATTTAAAGCAACAGGGCATATCAGTCGAAATATTTTACGACATACATAAAAATCCTGTAAAAAGTGATGTAATCAAGGGTGGTGATGTTTATGATGCTACCAAGCGCGATAGTATTGTTGGTATTGGAGGAGGTGCTGCATTAGATGTAGCGCGGGCAATTGTGTTGCGCATCAACCATCGTGAAGACCTTTTTAAATATGACGATTTAATTGGGGGCGACATTTATGTTACCAATGATGTTCCGCATTTTATTACCATACCTACAACAGCCGGAACAGGCAGTGAAGTGGGTAGAAGTGCTATTATTGCAGATGACATTACTCACCAGAAAAAAATATTATTCTCTCCTAAATTACTTGCAAAAATTGTGTTTGCAGATCCGTTGCTTACAATGGATTTACCGCCTGCTGTTACCGCAGCAACCGGGATGGATGCACTTACTCATAATATGGAAGCTTTCCTTGCAAAAAATTATCATCCGATGTGCGATGGTATTGCATTAGAAGGTATGCGCCTGATTTCACTTTCATTGAAAAAAGCAGTAAAAGCACCAGATTTAGCCTCCCGCTCCGAAATGTTATTAGCTTCAATGATGGGAGCTATTGCTTTTCAAAAAGGGCTGGGTGTGGTACATTCAATGGCACATCCTTTATCTTCATTGTTAGATACGCATCACGGCTTGGCCAACGCAGTGAACATCCCTTATGGTATGCGTTTTAATATTTCCGGTTTTGAAGACAAATTTGCACGTATAGCACGCACGCTTGAATTAAGCGAATATACAGGCGAAGCCGTTATTCAATATCTTTTTGATTTGAATACCAAAGTTGGTATTCCTCTTAAATTACGCGATATTCATGTAAAAGAAGAACACTTAGATACCTTAGCAGATTTGGCTTTTGCAGATTTTGCACATCCGAATAATCCGAAACCGGTTAGTAGAGCTGATTTTAGAAGTTTGTATGAGGAGGCGTTTTAGAAATGTGTCCC
>JAHEXZ010000010.1 GCA_023251835.1 Bacteroidota bacterium
TATATAAACTTCCTTTTAGATCCGAAAAAGCAACAGATTACTCCAATTCTAATTTTTTAATTTTACAAAGAATAACGGTTTATCATTACCAGTAATTTCCCCTGCATCATTAATCTGAGTAATAAGCAAATCTATTCGGGTAACCTGTTTTGTTAACTTATAGGATTTTCTGTCAAACACCCACTTCTCATTTGTTCGAATCTTAGAAATATCGTTTTTGGTAATCAGCTTAGGGGTTTCACCAAGTCTTACTAATGATGATTTTATTTTCGCAGTCGACATTGGGGTGCCGGTAACTATATCATAAGCCTGCAACTTACCGCTAAGAACGGCATCTACAATGGTATTAAATATTTGCTGGCGGTCTACATTTTTATTGATAGAGTTCCAATATTCATCATCATAATCAATCGGTTGTATCATTGCAGAAGTAGATTGGATTTGTTCGGCCCATATCTCATTTTTTGTTGAATCTACCATTATTGATTGTTTCTTAGTAAATACATAGCCTAATATAAATTCAGTAGAAGGCCCCGTATATGATCTTATACTGCTTACCCCAATATCATAAGAATAACCTAAGCTGAAATTTTTATACCTTAATCCGGCACTCACAGCAAGGGCATAGGTGCTGTGATAAGTAATTCCAAACCATCCCATTTTCTTCCAGTCAACCACGGCATTAATGTCATATTGAAGCGGAGCACCTTTTACTGCTCGTATCAAAATCAAAGGATAAGCCGTTATCTGTTTTTCTTCTGACACATCAAATACATATTTGACAGAAGTCTGATAATGACGCGATAAATTAAAATTTCTTATATACCCGCTGTCGGTTCCGTATTTAATATGGTTACCCAACAACTGCGGTACAGCCATACCCACTTCCAATCTTTTCCAGGTGTAAGCCAAACCAAGGTCAGCACTAAATATGGTTTTATTTTGTTGTTGCTGAATAAAGAAAGGATCATCTTTATCACGCATTACAGCACCGGCATAATCAATTTTATTATTTAACATTCCCATCGCTAAACCCACATAAACATTATTATCTTCATTCACCTTTATAGAGTATGAATAACTGGCAAAAACTCCTACCTGGTTAATAATATCTGTTGAGTGGGAAAATAATTTCATTCCAAGACCTATCTTCTTTTCTTTAATAGGTGCATCAAGTGTTAAATAACTGATTTGAGGAGCACCTTTAACATTAACCCATTGGGAGCGATGGCTCATAAATGCATGACTATAGGTTTTATTGCCTGTAAATGCCGGATTCATCACAAACGGATTTATATAATATTGTCTGCTAAAAGGAACCTGTTGAGCAAACATGGTTTGTACTGCTTCTATTCCAATTCCCATAAGAAGCGAAAAAAACAGAAACGCCTTAGCGATAACATTGTTCCCTATTTTCCTATTTACTGCTTCCATTTTTTAGTTTCTTTTAACCTCTATACTGTTCTATTTTTCCACAATAAGCTTAATCTCTAAAAATTGTTATTGCACCTGAATAAACTTTATCTTCAGTAGCAAACCTGAGGAAATAATAATAAGTCCCATCCGGCAGTGGTTTACCATTATACGTTCCATCCCAGTCATTCAGATAATTATTGGACATAAATACTTTCTGTCCCTGGTTATTGACTACAATTATTTCCGTATTTGGATAGTTTTCTATATTGATAATTATCCAGGAGTCATTTTTTCCATCTCCATTTGGAGTCATTATGCTTGATATAATTAATTTCTGATCAGCAATAACAGTTACTGTTATTGAATCTATGCCGATGCATCCCTTGCCATCTGACACTGTTAGTGTATAAGTAATGGTTGTAAGCGGTGTAAGCAAAGGGTCTGAAGTTGCAGGATTGTTAAGCCCGGTAATTGGTGACCAGAAGTATGTTGCACCTCCGGTTCCATGCAGTGTAACAGAATTTCCGATATTAACAGAAATATCATCACCGGCATCAACTGTTAAAGAATAAGGATCTACAGTAACCTGTATACTATATACTGTGGTATCTATACAGCCGTTAGCAGATACCATAAACTCATAGGTAGTATTTACCGGAACTTTTATAGTGTCGAATAATATTTCATTTGGATTGCCAATACCCGTAGCGGTTAGATTACTAATACCCGGTACCGCTTCTCTTGACCATACAAATGAAGCATTACCTGTTGCACTTGTTGGCGTATAATTAAAATTGGTGCCGCTGCATATTGTTACAGGAACTAAACTGCTATTTATTGTTGGTATTGGATATACTGTAACAATTATATTGTAAGGATTAGCTGTTGTACAGCCATTAGCAGATAATGTAAATTCATAGGTAACATTTACAGGATCCGTTGAAGTATTTACAAGTATTTCGTTGGGATCTCCCGTACCACTATCTGTAGGGTTACTGATATTAACCACAACGGCTCTTGTCCATGTGTATGAAACTCCCGTTGTTTGGCTGGTTGGTGAATAATTAAAGGAGGTACCACTACATATTGATGAAGGCTCTATAGAACTGGACAATACAGGTACAGGGTTTACTGTAACCGTAACATCCTGGTTATAGGCACAACCATTGGCGGTTAAAGTATAGGCATAAGTAACATATAATGGGAAAGTTGTAAGATTAGTAAGAATTTCATCGGGGTTATTAGCACCTGAAGCAGGTGGCTGACTGATACCACTCACAGGTAAGCGATTCCAGCTAAATATTGCCCCGGCAGTTGCACTTGCAGGATTATAGCTGAATATTGCACCGCTGCATATTGCGGAAGGGTTTAAGCTACTGCTTAAGGTAGGCGTTGGATTTACTATTACTGTTACTGAGAATGTTGAAGTATTTGTACAACCATTAGCAGATACAGTATAAATATAAGTAACGGCTACAGGAATTGTTGTAGTATTTGTAAGAATTTCATTAGGTCCACCTGCTCCATTTCCGGCAGTATTACTAATTCCTGCTACAGCAGCCCTTGTCCATGCAAATGTTGCACCGGGTGTTCCACTTGTTGGAGTATACATAAACGTGGAGCCGCTGCATATTGCAGAAGGAGTTAAACTACTGCTCAATGTTGGCGTAGGGTTTACTGTAACTACTACACTAAATGGAGAAGGATTAGCGCAGCCATCGGCAAACACAGTATATAAGTATGTAACACCTATAGGAGTTTGTGTAGTGTTAACAAGTGTTTCATTCGGGTTGCCGGAACTACTATCAGCAGGGTTAGTTATTCCCGTTACAGCAGCCCTTGTCCAGGTGAAGGATGCTCCCGAAGATGAACTTGTTGGGGCATATGAGAAAGCTGTATTGTTGCATATAGCAGCCGGGTTGAGAGTGCTGGTCAATTGATGGTTACACAGGCATGGTTTATTCACTGTTACCACAACAGGAAAAATTGTTGTATTTGCACAAGTGCTTGTTGATAATGTAAAATAATAGGTCACATTCACGGGAACAGTATCGGAGATTACCAATATTTCACTAATACTATCCGTACCACTGCCTGCAATATTGTTAAGCCCTGTTACCGCAGGTCTTATCCATGAAAATGTAACACCAGGAAGCTGACTTGTTGGTATATAACTGAAAGTACTATAACTGCACACAGCACCCGGTGAAGCTGTGCTTGTTAATACCGGAGTAGGAATTACAGTTACCACAACACTATATGCAGTGGGGTTTGAACAACCATTAATAGATACGGTATAAACATAAGTAACATCTATTGGGCCTGTTGTTGCGTTATACAAAATTTCATTAGGATTATCTGTACCACTTCCTGATAAGTTACTTATACCAGGTACTGCAGCTCTTGTCCATGAAAATGATGCTCCCGTAGTGGCACTTGTTGGGACATAAGTAAAAGCAGTATTACTGCATATTGTCGGAGGCGTTAAACTACTGGTAAATCCTGGTGTTGGATATACAGTAACAACAACGTTGAATGTTGTTGGATTGGTGCAGTTGTTAGCTGAAACAGTATAAATATAAGTAACATTAACAGGTGCTGATATTATGTTTGTAAGTATTTCATTAACATTGTTTGTTCCATTACCAGCCTGATTGCTAATACCGGCTATTGCCGGTCTTGTCCAGCTATAGGTAGCACCTGCTGTTGAGCTTTGTGGAGAATAGCTAAATAGTGTTCCGTTACATATTGCTGAAGGAGATAAAGTGCTTGTTAGCACCGGTGTAGGATTTACAGTAACAACAACATTGCTATTTCCTGAACATCCTTTTGAAGATACCGTATACACATAAGTAACATTTTGCTGAAAGGCTGTTGTATCATAGAGTATTTCATTAGGATCATTGATACCACTACCCGAAACATTAAATATACCGGGTACAGCAGCCCTGCTCCATACAAACGCAGCACCGGAAGTTAAACTTTGCGGAGTATAATTAAATGCAGTACCACTGCAGATTGCAGGGGGAAATAATGTGCTGCTTAACACCGGTGATGAATTTACAGTAACAACCACACTATAGGTCGTTGGGTTTGCACAACCATTAGCCGATAGCATATAAACATAAGTAACATTTACTGAATCGGGAGTAATGTTAATGAGCACTTCATCCGGACTTCCCGTGCCGCTGCCACCAATGTTACTTATTCCGGCTACTGGCGATCTTGTCCATGAAAATGACGTGCCCGATGTTCCACTTGTTGGCGTGTATCCAAAGCTCACACCGCTGCATGTTGCAGGGGGTGTTGTACTGCTGGTGAAAACAGGTAAAGGATTAACAGTAACCGCTACGTTATATGTTCCAGGATTTGTACAACCATTAGCAGATACAGTATAAACATAGAGTACATTATTTACAGGATTAATAGTTGTATCTATCAATGTTTCACTTACATTACCGGTTCCGCCTCCGGCAGCATTACTAATGCCGGGTATTGCTGCCCTTGTCCATACATAGGTAGCGCCAAGAGTCGAACTTGCAGGGATATACGTATAAAGTGTTCCGCTACAGGCAGCAGCAGGAGTTAAAGAGCTTGTGAATAAAGGAATAGGGTTTACTGTAACATTTACTGCTAAAGTATCAGAACAACCATTTGCTGTTACTGCATATACATACGTTACAGCAACCGGCTCTGTAGTTATATTGGTAAGCACTTCAGACACATCGCCTGTACCAAACCCTGCAACATTGGATATGCCAGTCACAGTGGCTCTTGTCCAAGAAAAGGAAGCTCCGGCAGTTAAACTTGTTGCTGTATAGTTAAAAGAGCTTCCGCTACATACAGCAGGCGGATTTAAGCCGCTGCTTAACCCAGGAGTAGGATATACCGGAACAACCACAGTATAGCTGGTTGGATTTGTGCAACCATTTGCAGTGAGTATGTAAACATATTCAACATTTATAGTACCAGAAGTTGTATTTATTAAAGGTTCATTAGGATTAAAAGTACCTGAACCGGCTACATTGTTAATACCAGCAACCACGGCCCTTGTCCAGAAGAATGTAGTTCCGGATGTTCCGCTTGCAGGTATGTAAGAAAAAGTAGTGCCGCTGCATATTGCAGGAGGCGATAAACTGCTGCTTAATGCGGGCACTAAGCTAACTGCAACATCTACATTATAACTAGCCGGATTTGCACAACTATTGGCAGCAACTGTAAAAACATACCTGACAACGATACTGGAATCGGTTGTGTTGACAAGAACCTCATTTGGATTACCTGTGCCACTTGCAGGAGGATTACTAATGCCTATAATCCCTGCTCTTGACCAGGCAAATGTTGCACCTGCTGTTGAACTTTGAGGAGGATAATTAAATGCAGTACCACTACATATTGCAGGAGGAGTTAATGTACTGGTAAGTATAGGAATCGGGTTTACAACCACTACTACATTTTGATCGTAGCTGCAAGCATTTGCAGTAATTGTATATACATAAGTAACTGATATGGGGTCAGCAGATGTATTAGTAAGTATTTCATTAGGATTATCAGTACCGCTGGCCACGGCATTACTTATATTTGCTACTACTGTTCTGCTCCATGCAAATGTAGCCCCCGGAACCAGACTTGTTGGATTGTAGCTAAAAACAGAACCACTGCAAATTGCAGGAGGATTAAGGGTGCTGCTTAATTGCGCTTTAGGCTTAACCTGAACTACAACAGTATCTTCTGTTGTGTTTATACAGCCTCCTGCGGTTGAGGTATAAATATAACTAACATTTATTGAGTTGATAGTTGTATCATACAACACTTCTGCCGGGTTATTTGTTCCACTGTTTGTTAGGTTACTTATTCCAGCTACCGCAGGTCTTGTCCAGGCAAAAGAAGTACCTGGCGTGTTGCTCTGAGGCGTATAATTAAAAGTATTGTCACTACATATTGCAGGTGGAGACAGCGTACTTGATAATGATGGATAAACATTTACAGCCAGCACCACATTAAAAAGTATTGGGTTAGTACATCCGTTTGCAGATACCTGATAAGCGTAAGTAACGTTTATAGGAGCATCTGAGGAATTGGTGAGGCTTTCACTTATATTACCTATACCAGAGCTTGTTGCAGGAGCTATGTTTGCAATGGCTCCGCGCGACCATGAATATGCTGACCCTCCGATAGTACTTGTAGGAGTATAAGCAAAAGTGCTGCCGCTACAAATTGCGGAAGGTGTCAAACTGCTATTTAGCTCAGGAACAGGATTTATAACAAGTGTTGTTGTAATAGCTGTCCCTACACAAAAAGTTGGTGCCGGTCCTGTTGGCGTAATTGTAAAAGTTACTGTTCTGGCCAAAGTGGTTGTATTTGATAACGTTAAACCTACAATGTTACCTGAACCATTTGTTGTACCTGTTACATTTATGATATCATCCCTTGTCCATGTATACGTGGTACCGGCAATATTGTTGCTTGTACCAAACGTTATAGCTGTTGGCAAAGCTGTTCCTGAACAAATTGTTTGGTTGGCACCACCTGTAATAATTGCAATAGGAGCTACATTTACTGTTACAGTAATTGTAGTAGTGGTACCAACACACGAACCTACTGTTGCAGTTGGAGTTATAAGATATTCAACACTACCTGCTGTTGCATTACTGGGATTAGTGAGTGCCTGATTTATTGTAGCCCCAGATCCAGGACTAACTCCGGTAATACCTCCTGCTATTGTTCCTATTGTCCAGCTATAGCTACTGGAAACACTGGATGTTAAAGCTATATTAGTGCTGCTGCCACTACAGATAGCTGTAGTAGTGGCATTTGTTAATACAGGCGCAGGATTTACCGTCACTATAATATAGAAAACAGTGCCGGCACATGCGCTTACTGTTGATGTTGGAGTAACGAGGTATTCTACAGTACCAGCATTTACATTACTTGGATTAGTAAGCACCTGATTAATTGCAACTCCCGAACCAGCACTGGCACCAGTTATACCGCCTGTTATTGCACCGATAGTCCATGCAAAAGTGCTTAATTCATTAGCTGTTAAAGCAATATTAGGCGAAACCCCGCTGCAAGTGCTTGCTGTGGCAGAATTAGTTACTGAAGGACTATGTGTAACCGTTACTGTAATTATGCTGGCAGCACCAACACAGGAACCTGCTGTTGAGGTAGGAGTAATAACATATTGTACAGTACCATCAGTTGTGTTGCTTGGATTAGTTAAAGTTTGATTGATTGTTGTTCCAGCCCCAGAGCTGGCACCGGTGATAGCTCCTGTTATTGTTCCTATTGTCCATGTAAAGTTACTTGCAGCACTTGATGTTAATGCTATATTGGATCCTGTTCCGCTACAGGTAGTTGCAGTTGCAGCATTGGTAACTGCAGGAAGCGGGTTAACAGTAACAGTGATAATATAAGCAGCACCGGCACAGGAACCTCCGATTGATGTTGGTGTAACAGTATATTGAACAGAACCTGTTGTAGAATTACTTGGGTTAGATAAGGTTTGATTAATGGTAACTCCTGA
>JAHEXZ010000143.1 GCA_023251835.1 Bacteroidota bacterium
CATATTCCTGGTATTTATACAGCCCTATACGTGTTAAATACCCTCTAATGCGTGGAGCATTATTGGACTTGTTTAACAGAGAAAAACAAGCTGTCGGTGGTGACCCTATCAAAGCTTGGGAAAATTTGCAAAATAACCCTGAAAAAAGAAAAAGATACCAACGTGCCAGAGGCAAAGGCGGGTTCCGCAGAGTAAAGTGGGATGAAGTAGTTGAGCTGATTGCTGCCGCAAATTTATATACGGTAAAAAAATATGGACCGGATAGAATTATTGGCTTTTCGCCAATTCCTGCTATGTCTATGTTGAGTTATGCTTCCGGAGCCCGTTATCTGCAATTGATGGGGGGCGTTAACTTAAGTTTCTACGATTGGTACTGTGATTTGCCTACTGCTTACCCTGAGATATGGGGAGAACAAACGGATGTTTGCGAAAGTGCTGACTGGTATAATTCTAAGTTCTGTGTATCAATGGGAGCCAATTTGGGTATGACCCGTACACCGGATATCCACTTCTTCTCTGAGTCAAAGCACAATGGAACCAAAACAGTTGTAATGTCACCTGATTTTAGCATGGTGGCAAAACACGCTGACCAGTGGATTCCTGTGCATGCCGGCAGTGATGGTGCATTCTGGATGGCTGTAACACATGTTATTCTGAAAGAGTTTCATGCTGACAGACAAGTTCCTTATTTCATTGACTATGTAAAACGGTATACTGAGTGTCCTTTTCTGGTTGAATTGGAAAAACAGGGTGATCATTATCTCCCAATGAAGTTGGTTAGGGCAAACCGTCTTGCTAAATACAAGGATGTTGAAAATGGAGATTGGAAATTCCTGAACATTGACAGCAAAACCGGAAAGCTTATGATGCCAAAAGGTTCAGTTGGTCAACGCTGGGACAAAGTAAAAACAGGTAACTGGAATCTGAAGTTCGAAGATGGGGAAACAAATGAAGAATTTGATCCAATATTAACTCTTCTTGGAAAAAGCGATGATGTGTTACAGGTTGAATTTACGGAATTCGGCTTGAATAAAAAAGCTGTGCGTGGTGTACCTGTTAAGTATGTAGAGACTGCTGATGGCAAAAAAATACCAACAGTTACTGTTTATGATTTAACATTCGGGCAGTATGGTGTAGGCAGAGGATTACCCGGAGAATACCCTAAAGATTATAACGATAAAAATCAGGCTTATACTCCTGCATGGCAGGAAATATTTACCGGTATCGGTAAAGAAACAGTGTTGCAGTTGGCCCGTGAGTGGGGAAGCACTGCTGAAATTACAAAAGGTAAATGTATGGTGATTGTTGGGGCAGCAATTTGTCACTGGTTCCATAATAACCTGATGTATCGTTCTGCTATTATGACCCAGATGCTTACAGGTTGTAATGGGGTAAATGGTGGTGGAATGAACCACTACGTAGGTCAGGAAAAATTAGCACCTGTTGATTCCTGGGGAACAATAATGGCTGCTAAAGACTGGCAGGGGGCTAATCGTTTACAACAGGCTCCTATATGGCATTATATGAACTCCGATCAGTGGAGATATGACGGCAACCAGGCTGAATATAACAGTATCCCTGTAGGAAGCAAATTAGGAAATATGCATACGGCTGACTGGGTTGCTATGGCTGTTCGTAACGGTTGGATGCCATTTTATCCGCAATACGATAAAAGCAATTTAACCATTGCATCCGATGCTATTGCTGCCGGAGCTAAAACAGATGATGATATTAGAAAGTATGTGGTTGAAAAATTAAAGTCAAAAGAAATCAAGTATTCCTGTGCAGATCCTGATAATGAAGTTAACTTCCCTCGTAACTGGTTTATATGGAGAGGAAATGCGCTCATGGCAAGTGCTAAAGGCCATGAATATATGCTTGACCACTATTTAGGTACACATACAAATAAAATTGCTGATGAAGTTGCACAGGATAAAGTAACAGAAATATTATGGCGTGAAGCACCAAAAGGAAAAATGGACCTTATTGTTGACATTAACTTCCGAATGGATACATCCGCTTTATATTCTGATATCGTTCTTCCTACTGCTTCCTGGTATGAAAAAGCAGATATCAACTCTACTGATATGCACTCCTTTATTCATCCGCTGTCGGCTGCTGTTGCACCGGTTTGGGAAGCTAAGAGCGACTGGCAGATATTCCAGTTGCTTGCAAAAACTGTAAGTGAAATGGCAAAAGGATATTTACCAACCCCTGTTAAAGATGTTGTAAATGTTCCATTGTCACACGATAGCGTAGATGAAATTACACAACCTAAGCTTCAGGATTGGTATAAGGGCGAATGTGAACCTATTCCCGGTAAAACAATGCACAAGATTGCGATTGTTGAAAGGGATTATACCCAGATTTACAATAAATACATCTCACTCGGTGCCAACCTGAATTCGAGTGCATTAGGTGCTCATGGAGTAAGCTACATGGCAGATGATGTGTACAAGGAAATGCTGGAGGATAAACGTCATATACAAAAAATAAATGGTGTTGAGTATCCTTCTGTTAAAGAGGATGTTGAAGCTGTAAACGCAGTATTACGACTTTCTTCTCTGACGAATGGAAAATTAACTGTTCGTGCTTATGAAAACATGGAGAAAAAAATTGGTATGCCAATCGTTCAGCATGGTATTGGAAGCAAAGATGTGAGAATTGATTATAAAGATTTACAATCACAACCAAGACGCTATAACAATTCACCACTGTGGTCTGGCTTAATGGATAATGGAAGGGCTTATTGTGCATACACTTATAACGTGGATTGCTGGGTTCCCTGGAGAACATTAACCGGTCGTCAGGCTTTCTATCTTGATCATGATGGTTATATTGCATTTGGTGAACATTTACCAACATATAAACCTTCGCCAACTCCAAAAGCATATGGCGATTTAAGAAAAACCATCAATGATGGAAAAGCCAAAATGTTGAATGTATTAACACCCCATGGAAAATGGCATATCCACTCCACTTATGGTGACACATTGCGTATGTTAACCCTATCACGCGGTATGGAGCCTTGCTGGATGAGTGAAGAGGATGCAGCTTCTATTGGTGTAAAAGATAACGATTGGGTAGAAGTATATAATGACCATGGTGTATATTGTACCCGTGCCTGCGTAAGCGCCCGTATTCCTAATGGTGTTTGTATCGTTTATCACTCACCGGAGAGGACTTATACTGTGCCAAAATCGCAAGAACGTGGTGGAAGAAGAGCTGGTGGACACAATAGCTTTACCCGTATTCACTTAAAACCGAGTTTGATGGTTGGCGGATATGGCCAGTTCTCTTATCACTTTAATTACTGGGGGCCGGTAGGTGTAAACCGCGATACACATGTGTTGGTGAGAAGAATGGATAAAGTAGAATTTTAATCTTAAATTTTAAATCGTAAAATTATGGACGTAAGATCACAAGTCTCAATGGTTTTTCACCTCGATAAATGTATCGGGTGTCATACTTGTTCCATTGCTTGCAAAAACATATGGACAGACCGTAAAGGTGCAGAGTATATGTGGTGGAATAATGTAGAAACCAAACCTGGAACAGGCTATCCTACCAAGTGGGAAAATCAGGATATATACAAAGGCGGATGGGAAAAAAATGGAGATTCTGTATCACTTAAAGGTGCCGGAAAATTCAAAGGATTGAAAAATATTTTTCATAATCCTCACCTGCCCGTATTAGATGACTATTATGAACCATGGACCTATAAATACCAGGATTTGTTTACTGCACCCGAAGGTGATGATCAGCCAACAGCACGTCCTGTTTCATTGGTAACCGGTGAACACATGGATATTCAGGCAGGGCCTAACTGGGACGATGATATGGGTGGATCTGTTGACTACGCACGTCAGGATGTAAATCTTGACAAACTTACGCCTGCTGAACAGGAAGCTATGTTTCAGTTGGAAAGAATGACTTTTCACTACCTGCCAAGAATTTGTAATCACTGCTTAAACCCGGCTTGTGTTGCCTCTTGTCCTTCTGGCGCTCTTTATAAGAGAGGTGAGGATGGGATTGTATTGATTAACCAGGAACGTTGCCGTGCGTGGAGGATGTGTGTTACAGCTTGTCCGTATAAGAAAAGTTATTACAACTGGAACACTGGAAAATCTGAAAAATGTGTGTTATGTTATCCTCGTTTGGAATCAGGACAAGCTCCTGCATGTTTCCATTCCTGTGTAGGAAGAATTCGTTATCTGGGAGTAATGTTATACGATGCTGATAGAATTGAAGCTGCTGCATCTGCCCCTGATGATCAATTAGTAAATGCACAGTTAGATATTTATCTTGATCCTTTCGATCCGGAAGTTATTAAACAGGCAAGATTAAATGGAGTAGCTGATTCAACAATAACAGCAGCTCAAAATTCCCCTGTATATAAATTTGTAAAAATTTGGAAATTAGCGTTGCCACTGCATCCTGAATTTAGAACATTGCCTAATTTGTTCTATGTTCCTGCTTTGCTTCCAACAATGGCAAATGTAGCTAATGGTGTTTATAACTCCACCTCCAAATCACTTTGGAATGGTGTTGAAAGCAATCGTTTACCAATGAAATATCTTGCTTCTCTTTTTACTGCCGGAAATACCGGAAAAGTTGTAGAAGTTATGAAACGATTGATGGCAGTTAGGTTACATAGGAGAGGGGTTACTGTTGGCGATTTGAGTTCGGCAGAAATATCTGTAGCCATGAATGAAGTACACATGGATGCTGATACTGCTGATGCAATATTCAGACTTACTGCTTTGGCTACATTTGATGAACGTTTTGTTATTCCTCCCGCACATCGTGAGGAATCAATTGAAATGCTTGAAAATACCGCTGATGTGAAAGGAAACACAGGTTTTGGTTTTAAAGAAAAACCTGCACGAGGACTGTAAAGCAATTGGCAATTAAACAACCTGTCCTGACGACAGGTCAGGATTAAACAATTTAAATTCATAGTAACCCTGAGCGACCTGTATTGAGCGGAGTCGAAGTAAGTCGAAGGGTGTAATTCGCAGTACATGAGAAGTTTTAAACACTATATTGTTTTTGCCGATTTGTTAAGGTATCCGGGTGAAAATTATCCTGAAAAGGCTAAAGAATGTCTGGCTATGCTTCAAAGCCGCTATCCGACTCTTGTTGAGGAAATAAAACCTTTTGTGGATTACGTTTGTACGCATACCAAAGATGAGTACGAAGAATTATATACCAAAACTTTTGATGTTCAGCCCATTTGTTACCTCGATTTAGGATATGTAATATTTGGGGAGGATTATAAAAGAGGCGCTTTTCTGCTACACATGCAGGAAGAACAGTTGAAAGCCGGAAACGATTGTGGTACCGATCTTTCGGATAATATCAGCAATATGCTGACACTTTACACAAAAACTGATAACCAGCAATTTCTGGATGAACTTTCCGTGAAAATTCTTATACCCGGTCTGGAAAAAATGATTAGTGAGTTCAAGCAGGCAAGAATAGATTTAAAAGTAAAGGTTTTAAAAAAATTACACAAAGCCATCATCCAGGAAGAGTTGAATCATGGCAATGTATACGGTAATGTTTTTTCTACCCTTCTGCAGGTTGTCAGAACAGATTTTGAAAATGTGACTATGCAAAGTATTCCAGAGCCTTTAGTTAACTTACAGCATCACAATTCTTTTTTTGGAAAACAAGGTTTAAATACTATTACAAGAGTTTCAGAAAAACATACAGTAAACAATTTAGAAAACAATTATAAACTCGACTAACTATGACTAATTATCTTTTATTTGTTGCATTGCCTTATGCATCTCTGGCAATTTTCCTGGTAGGTTCAATATATAGATATTTGAACAGAGGATTTAGCGTATCATCCGTATCTTCACAATTTTTAGAAGGTAGAAAGCTTTTTTGGGGATCACAGCCATTTCACTGGGGTTTGTTTGTTTTGTTCTTTGGGCACCTTATTGCATTCTTATTTCCAAGAGCAATTATTGCATGGAATGGCCAGCCGGTTCGGTTGCTGATACTTGAAATTGCAGCTTTTTCTTTTGGCCTTTGTGCGTTATTGGGTGTTGTTCTGCTTATCAACAGACGTCTTACTTCAAGGAGGGTACAAATTGTAACCAGCAAAATGGATGTGGTAGTATATCTTATATTACTTACACAAATTATTTCCGGTTTGTTAGTAGCATATCATAATCGTTGGGGTTCATCCTGGTTTGCTGCATTTCTTACTCCTTATCTTCGTTCTATATTTGTTTTAGATCCACAGATAGATGCAATTGCAAGTGTTAACTCTTTATCATTGAAAGTTCATATAATATCAGCCTTTTCACTTGTTGGATTAATTCCGTTTACCCGTTTTATACACTTCTTGGTTTATCCTGTAGATTATCTTTGGAGAAGCTACCAACAGGTAATATGGAACTGGCCAAGAAAACATATTCGTACTTCACGTTCACACTCTGAAGGACATAAGTCATTAAATAATTAAAGTTTTTCAGAACAGTATAACTATTTTAAAACTTTTGAAGCCATGAGTTGCAATATATTACTTTCAGGTTTTTGGGGATGGGAGAATCCCATGATATACCTCATTTTACTGGTGCTGCTTGTTGTGTTTATCTCTGCTCAGGTTATAATGTACGCCAGCAGAATACTCAGAGAAGAAGGGATAGGGCTAACACAAGCTGTATGTAACAGTAACTTTGGTGGATTACTAAAATGGACTTCTACTCATCCTGGCCGTGTTTCAGCACTAATACTACTTATAGTATTGATAGGCATTATCTGGGCTATATCTGCCGGGACATAATAAAAATACCCTGTTTTCAATGTTTTCACGAAAAGATGAATGTACTGCCCTTGAAGCCAAGGAATGGGCGCAGTACATTGCTTTTGCCCCTGCAATGTTTCAGGCTGCCAGGGCATTGCGCAACCTTGGCATATTAGAGACTATTAAAGAAAAGGGAACTGAAGGAATTACTGTAAAACAAGTTGCCGACCACCTTAATATTTCAAAATATGGAGCAGGAGTGCTTATGGAGGCAGGTTTGGGAATGGGTTTATTGTTCTGCGAAGGAAACCTCTATTATTTATCGAAAGCCGGTTATTTAATTTTGTCAGACAGCATGACCATTGCCAATATGGATTTCATGCATGATGTATGTTATCAGGGATTGTTTGAGCTGGAGGAGTCTGTAAAAACTGGAAAACCTGAAGGGTTGAAGGTGTTTGGCACATGGAATACTGTTTATGAAGCTTTGGCTCATTTACCTTCGCAAGTTCAAAAAAGTTGGTTTGCTTTTGACCATTTTTATTCTGACACTTGTTTTGCTGATGTATTAGCTCATGTTTTTGAAGACCATCCCAAAAAAATTCTTGATATAGGTGGAAATACAGGCAAATGGGCATTACAATGCCTGAACTATTCACCTGATATACATATTGGAATAGTTGATTTGCCGGGGCAATTAAATGTTGCAAAAAAAAATATTCAAAATTCCGGATTTGCCAACAGAGTTTTCTTTTATGAAGGCAATATATTGGATCCGGCCCAACGCCTGCCAGGTAGTTATGATGTAATATGGATGAGCCAGTTCTTAGACTGCTTCTCCGAAGAACAAATAATAGCTATTCTCAAAAAATGTTATCAGGCTTTGGATGACAATGGAAGTATATTTATACTTGAACCTTTCTGGGACAGGCAGAAATATGAGGCTGCGGCATTCTCATTGCAAATGACCTCTCTTTATTTTACAAACATTGCTAATGGCAACAGCCAGATGTATAATTCATCTTCTTTTAAGGAACTCATTGAAACAGCCGGATTTAAAGTTACTGAGCAGATTGACCATATAGGAATTAGTCATACGCTGCTAAAGTGCAGAAAAACAGTTTTATAACCGGGTAATGCTGGTTTTT
>JAHEXZ010000024.1 GCA_023251835.1 Bacteroidota bacterium
AAAAACATCTTCTACCCCACTTGATGTGAGATTATATACTCCAACTCCAGGATCAAAATCAACAGTACCTGTATTAAAGTAACCTGTAGTGTAAACATTTCCAAAATAGTCAACAATTATGGAGGTGCAACTAGCACCATCTATACTTTTAGCCCATACAAAATTTCCAGAGGAGTCAAGTTTTGAAATGAATCCACTACCGACTCCTGAAGTCAGATTAAAGATTGCTGTTCCTGGATCAAAATCTGCGGTTCCAGAAAAAACACCAGTAGTGTATACATTTCCCGAAGTGTCTAGCGCAATGGATAAGCCAATATCGTAATTAGTTCCACCCATATTCTTTGCCCATACAAAATTTCCAGCAGGATCTAATTTTGAAATGAAAACATCTCGCTCCCCAGCCGAACTTAAATTATAGACTCCCAAACCAGGATCAAAGTCAACTCCTCCAGTAAATACACCAACAGTATATACATTTCCCGAGGCATCAATAGTTATCGAATTCCCTCGGTCCTCAGCAGCCCCCCCCATGCTTTTAGCCCATTGAAAATTTTGCGCAATCGTAATTACCGAAAGCCCAGTTATTGCAATAAAGGTTAAGAATAAACTTTTCTTTTTGACTATATTCTTTTTCATACAATTTTTCAATACTTAACGGTTAATGTACCCGTTAATTTTTTCTTTTTAACCACTGACTCTATTACATAATAGTAATCTCCAACAGGTGCCAACAAGCCATTATATGAGCCATTCCAAGGTATGTATTTCCTTGTTGATGATCTACACATTGTCCAATTAAATTGAATAAGTTTACTTGTACATCCTCGAATTGGATTATTCCTAAAATTGCCCACACAATCTGGCTTACCATCACCATCTACATTACCTATTGAAATCATTGTGAATTATTTCAACTTGAATTATCTATTTTCGTTGCAAAGAATATTGTTCCAATAATGCCTGCGTTTCGTAACACTGAAACTGTATTATCTAAATTATTCACAGCAGCCTGATCCGGCTTTCCATTCCCATCCAAATCGCCTATCGAAACACCACGCCAATAACTGGTTGAACTATTTCCTGTAAGGTGTTGTATTAAAGTTGTTTCCGGTTATGGTTACTATAGTTCCAATATAGCCTGATGTTGGCGTAAATGAGCTAATGATAGGTTGTGCCAACAGATTTGGTAAATATAAAATTGCAATGAAGACAAGGATATACTTTATTAAGATTCTGACCATCCTTAGTTATTTCGTTGTTAATGTAATTTATTCATTAGTGTTTGGCTTGGTAAATATACGAATCTATAAATTAGACCTATAAATTAGAATCCATTAAATCGCATTCTTTGATGGTAATAACAACACAAAAGTGAGATAAAAAACTTGGTAAGCGGACCATTCGATATTTAGTTTCTATATTTCCAACAAGCCCCCTTTTAGGCTCTGAAGGCGTAAATTTAGAATGTCTTTTGCTTTTTGAATAAAAAAACATTAACTTTGGTATGAACTTTTCATTGTTCATAAAAAGCGCGTATTATTGCACCCCTTTTTAGATTTAAAGGTATTATTGTATAAACATCCCTCAAATGGAAAAACTACACGTAACACAAATCCTGGTAAAAAATGCCAAACTAACTGCTGTAAAGCTAAATGAAACCAGTATAACCGTTACTAAATTAATTGATGAAACTAAACAAAAGCAAGCCGAGGTTCTCAAACTTAAAGAAGTTGACCAGGAAAGGCTTAGAATGGTAGTTCAATTATAAAAAGGTTTCAGGAGTGAAAGTATTACAATATTCAAATAATAGCCTTGCTTCTGCATTAGAAAATCAGTACACTTCTGCGGAAGTTATTTCCTCGAAAAATCATTTCATATACCTAACTAATTATCTTAGCAGTTCTGATATGGCTACTAAGACTATAGTCATTGAAGAAGATTATATTAGCAAAGATTTTAAAACGGAATTAAAACAGCATCTTATACTTAATCAAAACATACATAAGAGTTTATTTCAACATATCGCCAACACAAAATATTATCAGTTTTAAATTGATAAACTTTAGCAATAGATTTCCGTTCACAATAGGGCAGCATTTCAAATAGAAATATGTAACTTTTTGTATACGGCATCGCGTTTTAGTTCCCTCACTTCACCGGGTTGCATTTTTTCCAGCCGTATATCTTCAATTGCAATACGAATCAAACGTAAACAGGGGAATCCCACTCCTGCCGTCATTTTGCGTACCTGATGGTATTTCCCCTCTGTTAGAACAAGCTCAATCCATGAAGTTGGAAGGCGCTCACTAATGGGGTGGCCTCTTGGCGGCAGATTTTCAGGCTTTTTTATCAATTTGACTTTACATGGCTTTGTTGTATAGGGTCCGTCATCCAAAGCAATGGTTATACCTGATTCAATTTGTTCCAATGCTTCAGGGGTAATAATTCCCTGTAGCTGAACCTGGTAAATGCGGTTGTGTTCAAATTCGGGTTTTAACAGTTTATAGTTTAAATTTTTGTCGTTGGTTAGAATTAACAGCCCTTCACTGTTTTCGTCTAATCTTCCAACAGGGTAAACATCCTTGGGAAATTTAAAATCCAACAAATCAAGACACTTCTTTTTGTGAGAAGAAGTGAATTGAGAAATCATTTTATAGGGTTTATAGATGATGTAATAATTCAAGGTATAGAGAAACTATTTTTTTGCCACAGATTACACAGATTATCACAGATTGTATTTTTTAATCTGTGAATCTGTGGCCACAAATTCACACTCAAACAAATCAGCAAAATGCTTTTTTAGTTTTTGTTTTACTTCTTCTTCATTTACATGGTATCCAAGCTCTTTATCCATAGAAGTAACAGCCTTATCAACAATACCACAAGGGACTATATTTCCAAAATAATCCAGATTGACATTTACATTTAAAGCAAAACCATGCATAGTAACCCATCGGCTGGCACGCACCCCCATAGCACAAATTTTACGGGTATTCAAAGGATTTTCAGCTTCCAGCCATACCCCGGTTTCACCCTTGCTTCTGCCTGCAGAAATACCATATTCAGCTAATGTTCGGATAACCATTTCTTCAAGATAACGCAGGTATTTATGAATATCAGTAAAAAAATTATCTAAATCAAGAATCGGGTAGCCAACAATTTGTCCCGGTCCATGATAGGTAATATCCCCCCCCCTGTTAATCTTATAATAAGATGCGCTCTTTTCATTTAACTGTTGCTCATTGATTAGCAGGTGCTCTTTATTGCCACTGTTTCCGAGTGTATATACATGGGGATGCTGGCAGAAAAGAAGGTAGTTCGGAGTTGCGAGTCGGGAATCGGGGGTTAAGAGTTGGGAGTTGGAAGCAGGGAATTCGGGGTTGGTAGAATTTGGTTTATCATCATTAAAAAATTTTCGATTATTCATTTTAATTCCTACTACTTCATTAAACAGTTTTTCCTGGTAATCCCATGCCTGTTTATAATCAATCAATCCTAAATCAATAAAAATAACCTGTTGCATTTTCAAAAATTGTCTCTTGCCTCATCTCTTTCATATATAAAAGTACGTAAAAGGAATATGGAGTGGGGTATATAAAAAATAAATAGTTAAAATATTAATTGCGTCCTCAATTTCCACCCCTCCCCCCTTTGGAGATGGGCTGGGGAGAGACCTTTATATTTTTGAAAGCTCAGATTTCAAATGATTAATGACATTTATTTCCATTAAATCAACCCCACGCATCTCACCAAGCAGAACAGAAATCCAGTCGCCTAAGTGAATAAAATAAATTGCTTTTTCAATAGAAGTGTTTCCCTTTGAATAAATCTCTGTAATATGCGATGTATACTTTTTTATAACTTCTTTGTTTATTTCTATTCTTGCCATGTTTCTTGAATACTCCTGTTTATCAATAAAAATTAAAACAGACAGCTTATCATTTTTCTCTGTCCAGCCTACCAGCTCATTATGATTCATTTCAGGAATAATTTGGTGCCAGCATAACATTTTTGCATTTTCATTCAATTGCTGCCGAAACCGAATAGCAACCCCTTCATAATAAGTAGTAGCATAAATTACAGGCGTTTTACCCTTTAGCTTTTCGGCAATGCTGTTTGCTTCAGCAATTATATTCGACTCTTCATCATCAATAAGCTTTATAGCATTTTCAAGCTCTTTTTTATATCTGTCATCAATGACTTTGAAAAACCCTAAAATAAAAAACAACTGTGTTAATGAATATCCCAGACAGGCACGGGGAGGCATACCGCCAGGTACAAGTATATGGTCATATTTTTTTTCTTTGGAAATTTCCAGCAACTTACCTCCGGAGGTTATACTTGCAATTTTTGCATTTTTTGCAGCAGCTAATTCCAAACAATTTAGTGTTTCTTCCGTATTTCCGGAATAGGATGAAACAATTACGAGCGTATTTTCATTTACATATGCCGGAATAAAATAACCTTTTGTTATGTTTATTGGCACTTTTGAGTATCCGGCCACAAGTTCGCTCACAATGGTTCCACCAATGCCGGAACCACCAAGTCCACATATCAATACATTAGAAATGGGAGTTCCCACATTGCTTAATTTAGCATTGACTCCAATAGTAATTGCATCAGACAATTGTTTTGAAAAATTTGCTACTAACGTTTTCATTCCTGTTTTTTATAAAAAAGTTTTATATTGTCAAAAATAGTATTTTTATTAACTCGTGTTACACTAATTTATTTTAGCGATTAATCTTTTACCTGCCAACAAAAGGCCTTTCCCAAAAAGAATGGTTTCAGATTTTATATAATATTACTAAAAAAATTTCTGCTATATCGGGTTATTGATGCGTAATGGTAATTAGTATAAATATCTTATTACCGTTATATTTGCAAAAAATAACGAAAGAACAACATGAGTACTGAATTGAACGAACAGGAAATCTTAAGGCGTAATAAGCTGGAAGAAATTACTAAAAGTGGCATTGATGCTTATCCTGCTGCATTATTTGAAGTAAATGCAACGGCAAAGAGCATATTAGAAAGTTTTACCCCGGAAAAGGCTGAAGAGTTTAAAAATATTAGCATTGCAGGCCGTATGATGGGTATACGTGATATGGGCAAAGCTTGTTTTGTGAACCTTCAGGATTCCACCGGCCGTATCCAACTATACATACGCAGAGATGATATTTGCCCGGGTGAAGACAAAAACACATTTGATCTGTTGTTTAAAAAGAACACCGATATTGGTGATATTATTGGTGTTACAGGCTATGTTTTTATTACTAAAGTTGGTGAAACCTCTATTCATGTAACTTCATATAAAATGTTGAGTAAATCATTACGTCCTTTACCTATTGTAAAACGTGATGAACAGGGAAATGCTTATGATGAAGTAACGGATCCTGAGTTCCGCTACCGCCAGCGCTATGTTGATTTGATTATTAATCCACATGTTAAAGAAACATTTATAAAGCGTACTAAATTAGTAAATACCATTCGTGAGTTTTTGAATGCACAAGGTGCTCTTGAAGTAGACACACCAGTATTACAAGCTATCCCGGGAGGAGCGGCTGCACGGCCTTTCCTTACTCATCATAACACGCTGGATATTCCAATGTATTTAAGAATTGCGAATGAATTATATCTAAAACGATTGATTGTGGGGGGATTTGACTGGGTATATGAATTTAGCCGCAACTTCAGAAATGAAGGTATGGACAGGACACATAACCCTGAATTTACGGTATTGGAATGGTATACAGCTTATAAAGATTATAACTGGATGATGGACATTACCGAAAAGTTATTTGAAAAAATAGCCATTGAATTACATGGTACAACAAAGGTAAAAGTCGGAGATAATGAAATTGATTTTAAAGCACCTTTTAAACGAATTACCATATTTGATGCCATTAATGAAGCATTTAAAAGAAGCGGAAAGCCATATGTTATTAACAGTGATATGGGTGAGGAAGAATTAAGGAAAGTTTGTTTAGAGTTGTATAAAGATGTTGATCCCAATATTGGGAAAGGTAAATTAGTAGATTTACTCTTCGGCAATGAAGCAGAACCTTATTTTATACAACCTACCTTTATCATTGATTATCCAATTGAAATGAGTCCGCTTACCAAAAAACACCGCAGCAAACCAGGGTTGGTAGAACGTTTTGAATTGATGGTGAATGGTAAAGAACTTGCAAATGCTTATTCAGAATTAAATGATCCTATTGATCAGCGTGAGCGTTTTGAGGAGCAGGCCAGGCTGATGGAACGTGGTGATGATGAAGCCATGTTTATTGACCAGGATTTTTTACGAGCATTAGAATATGGCATGCCCCCTACAGCAGGCATTGGTATTGGAATTGACAGGCTGGCCATGATTATGACTGATTCCCATTCTATACAGGATGTGCTATTCTTCCCTCAAATGAGGCCGGAAGTAAAAATAAATACCGAGGAAGCCGAACTTACTGACTCCTCCTCCAAAAAATAATTTGTAGCATAAAGTACTCCATTAATGAAACGTTATAATGATTTACTTCAGTTTATTAGTAAAAATTATAACGGCTTCGTTTTTATAGCTCTTTTTTATTCGCTATGGCTTGTATTTAAGTATATATCCACCTACGACCCTGAGCTTCATTCTTTTTCAGGAAGGATGATTGGACAAGCTACATTACAAGGCTACGACATTCAGCAAAGAATAGCGGTTTTTTATAAATCGGGGCTATTGCTCTTTTCAGGACTAATACTCTTTTCTATAGCCGCATGGCGAATAGATGTTTTCCTGGGTAATTTTCTAAAATCTACTGAAATACAAATTATCAATTACAGTTCACTGACAGGAATTATTTTATATTTCTTTTTATTCTGGCATTCGCCTGTAAAGGGTTCGCTGGAGCTCATATACACCATACACAAAATTGTATTTGTTACTTTTCTTTTAAAGAAAACTATATTTAGGAGCATAAACAACGCATCATCTATTACTACTCCGTTCTATGCAATTGCCTTTGTCTGTGGATTTTCTTTGCTTTTCCTGCTGAACGAAATTGCTGTTTTATTTAATCTCTTTCCGAAGGCCAACCTGCATTATACGCTTTTTGTAAGTGTACTCGTGCTTTTTATTTTTACCGTATTGAAATTGAAACAAAAAAACAAATCCGAATCTGTATATGAAATTGACAGGATAGCTTATATACTTCTCCCGATAGCCTTCCTTCCTATGCTATCAGTTATAAAGGATGAGCTTTACATGATTCTGAATGGTCATAAGATTTATTATTTCAGTCCACGCAAACTTTATCTGGCCGGCTTATGTTTTTTATTCTCCATAGTTGCTTGGCGTTACAGGGCATTTAATAAAAACAGAGACGTAAAAAGCGCAGTGCGGCTTGTTGGCCAACGTTACTTTCCTTTACTGATTTCTGGCCTGATTCTGTTTGCATTCTATGCTCCAACCATTGAGGCATCAACAGAAATGTTTGAATCAGGAAACTATATATTGCCATTGATGGAGTTTAAGAAATTTGGCGTGCTCCCCATTGTTGAGAAATTCAACGCTCATCTATTGTCTGAACTTTTTTTTGGGGCAATTTACGCCATTTTAAATGGGTTAAAGGGGCATGAAGTATTTATATACAACTTTTTCTTTACCCTATTATGGGCTTTATTGGCTTATTGGTTCCTTTATAAATTCCTGCATAATCCATACAAAGCACTATTCATAATTTTATTGTTTCCCATAGCTGAGTCTTTGTTATCAGAATACCATATAACTGCATTGCTTGCAATTTTTGTACTGCATAAAAACATAGAACAAAAATCCTCTTTTAAAAATTATATCTTGCTTCTTTTATGTATTACATTTTTAATTTTATGGCGTATAGATATAGGTTATCCTGCTATACTGGCAACCGCAGGAACATTGTTTATTTATTGGGCTAACCAAAAAAAGTTTGTTTTTAATGCCGCCTTACTTATTAAGGCAATATTTGTATATGCTGCCCTCACAGTATTTATAGTTCTTTCATTGGCTTTGTACCGGCACTTAAACATTTTCACAAGTATTTACAGCACGCTCAATTATTTGTCTTCTGCTCAATCCTATGGTTATATCAGCCTGGGAGATATTTCTTTGCCTTCAATTGCCATGCAGTATTTTGTTTTTCCTCTGGTTCTTATGCTTGTTTTCTGTGTTTTTTTAGTTGTATTCAAAAGGAGCACTACTTCCCGCTCACAACGATTTATTTACACCTCACTGATCTTTTTATCGCTTTATTATTTTATTAATTTTCAGAGAGGGATTGTTGCACATACGCTGACAGGTGGACCGGATATATGGCTTTCTCCGTTTTTATTCTTTATTTTAGCTGCCAGTATATATCTGTTCCTGTACAAGAAACAAGCGGCAACTAAATTTATTCTGTTTATAATACTTGCCTGCCTGCTTGTGCTAAATTATAAATATCCAACAACAAATGCACAGGAAAATGTGTATTCAAAAATCATCAGCAAAGTTGAGCAATTTCCTCGCATAGATCCCCATGAAAATATTACCAGGTGTGTAAATGACATGCAATACGAAAACAGTAAGTTCGGAAGCTTTAAAAAGTTAATTACCGAACACCTCACTGAGAAGCAAACCTTTATCGATTTTTCAAATACCCCAATGCTGTATTATTTAACCGAAAAAATTTCCCCTTCTCACTTTTATCAGAACCCATTAACGCTGCATAATGATTATTTGCAGGATACCTTTATTGCAGGTTTAAAAACTTATGATGCACCATTGCTTGTGTTTTCTCACTTTCCTGAAACCTGGTGGGACAATGCAATAGGTGTCCCCAATACAATAAGGCATTACAGAATGGCAGAGTATTTCTATATGAATTACGAACCATTTGCAATGATTGACAGCCTGTGTATATGGAAAAGAAAAAATTTCAAGCTTACTAACAATAAGCGTATTGTATATACCTATACACTACCAAAAGATTCACTATCTTCCGGCACCATAATTTCAGGAACTATTGCTAATTCTGAAAACAAGAATTATGTATTTGAATTAAACTCCGGAAAGCATATCAAATCAAATGAAGCAGCACCACTTATAATGATTCATCCGGATAGTGAAACAAAAAAAGTAAGCTCCTTTTTCAATGAAGTAAACCACAATATATATTATATATTGAACTCCGCAACAAAAGAGTTCTCTTTCCGGGTAGAAAATACAGCAAAAAAAATACAGTCTCTTCAGGTTAGCGAAGTCGAATATTTGCCTGAATTTTATTCGTCTCAACCTAAAAATAACGACATTAAAGAGCTTCCCTACATTTGGGGCACTTATGACAAAACTGTTCACCATGCCCCCGCGCTTACTGAATTGTTGCATGCCCCTGAGATAGTGCAAGACAACTATTCACATTATTTCTTTTTTCCAACAGGAATTGACAAAACATCAGGAAACACCGTGCTTATCTCACTCCGGTGCAACAATGAACAGCCTGAAACAATAGAACTATATTATGGTGACAACAAAACAGGATATAAAGGCTCTTACACATTTTCGATTCCTCCCGGAAAAGGTATACGGGAATTTGCAGTAAGAACCAGCGCTCAATATAATTGGTACGATACTGATATAGATTACATCGCTTTAAACAAGAAAGGTGCAACCATTATCACCCTGGAAGAAATAAAATTACTTAAAGGAAATTAAAGTTTTATGGTTTGCCCGATTTGCAGTTCTAAACAAACAGAGATTAAGTTCAACTTAACAGATGAACACCAGGTATTGTGCTGTATAAATTGCGGGGTTGAATTCTTGTTCCCGCAATTAAACGATAATGAATTAAAAAAATTATATTCTGAAAACTATTACGTGTCCTGGGGTATTTCCGGGAAGCATGAAAATGAAAGTACAAAACAAATGAAAACAGCTACTTTTCATTTACGTTTGAACCGGATAAAACAATACATACCATCCGGGAAGATACTGGATGTAGGATGCGCTACGGGTTATTTCCTGGAAGCAGCACAACAAATCGGATTCGAACCTTATGGTGTGGAATTTTCAGAATATTCTTCTTCTATTGCAAAGAAAAAATTTGGAGAACAAAAAATATTTTCCGGAACTCTTGAAGAGAGTAATTTCCCTGATAGCGCTTTTGATGTAATTACCATGTTCGATTTAATTGAACATGTATGCATACCAGAGCAAACATTAACCAAAGCCGCCAGTCTGCTCAATAAAAATGGAATAATTGCAATTATGACACCCGATACAAAAACCATTTCCAACAATTTAATGGGGAAACGTTGGACACATTATAAGCTGGAACATTTCTTTTATTTTAGCCGTAGTTCTATTAACTATATAGCTAATCGATGTGGTCTGGATGTTGTACATTATGAACGGGGAAAAAAAGCATTAAATATTAACTATCTCTATACGCAGCTGAATATTTATAAACACTGGTTGCTAACCCCTTTGATAAATATTATACACACACTACTTCCCGCTAAATTAACCGCCCGTAATTTTTATTTTTCAATTGGAGAAATGGTTGTTATTATAAAGAAGCATGCTTCCAACACGTTATAAAATAGAACATAAGACAGAGACGATTTTACTACGCTGTGAACAATGGTTTGGATGTTATTTCAGCGCACTTTTAGTTGCATTTATCTTATTATTTGTTGCAGCTATTTACGTTACACCATCCATTGCTCCTAAAGAGTTGGGACGTGGCTATGCAGCCCTATCAATAAACCCTTTCGATTTTAACGAACACAATAACCTACGGCTAAGAATTCTTACTCCTCTTTTAGCCCATTATTTAGGATTAAGAGGAAAACTGTACATTATCTTTCCGTTAATTATAGCGTTATTCTTCTTAACAACTGTTTATTTCTTTCTTCGTAAAAGACTATTGCCTTTGGAAAGTCTTTATACCACCATGCTTATTTGTTTTTCTTCACCCATTCTTTTCTTACTTCACTACCAGGGTTATGTAGATGTTACATCTTACCTGATTATTTTGCTGATTATTATTTACATAAAAAAAGTTTACGTATGGATTCCCTTCATGGCACTGTTGCTGCTCAACCACGAAAGTAATCTGTTTATTGTTCCGTCTTTGCTGTTTATGCACTATTTATCCGTATCTGATAAAACAAAAGCAACTGTTTATATCATTACAGGTACAATACTGGCCTTAATTCCATTTTATTTTTTCAGGAGCTATATTTCTGAATTATCGCCAGTAGAATACAATTTTAAAATGTATATTTCACAGATAAAAGAAAATATTAAAGTTGTTTTACCATATTGCGGTGTCGGAATTTTTTATGCATTCAAATTGTTTTGGCTTTTTCCTGCACTTGCAATATTCCTTTATTGGAAAGAAAAAAACAAACAGCAGCTATTATTGTTTCTGCTTATTCTTTTAGGGGCTTTAGGGCAGTTAGTTGTAGCATCAGATACATCAAGACTTTTAGGCCTTGCATTTCTTCTGATACTTTTTTCAGCCTTTAAAATAAAAGAAACATACGGTACAGCACTCTTTACAAAATGGTCATTCTATCTTATACTTGTTAATTTTTTAATACCACAGTTTTATGTGGGGCAGTCGGTGATGATCCCTTTCTATCCTCTTCCGGTCTTACTGGTATTGAAATATTGTTTTGGTATTGAAACCTGAAATCTGAAAAAGTAAATATAGTTGAAGCTGCAATCTAAAATAGTTATCGACCGCTTTGTCGGGCTACCCGTGGTATACGGATTGAATGTAATGGCAAGGTTTCTGGGCATTATGCTCCGACTGAATCATTCCTTCAAAAAAACGCCTGAAACCATTGCTATATGTAAGTTTGTTGGACTTGGAAGTATCATACAGGCAACACCTTTGATTCAAACGCTTCGGATAAATTATCCACAGGCACGTATTCTATTTATTACAACAGATTCTAACAAAACCCTATTTAGACATATTAAAGGAGTGAATGAAGTTTTGACCATTTCGGATAAAAAATTCAGCAGCTTGGTAGTGTCCACATCAAAACTACTTTTTAGATTATGGAAACAAAAACCTGATATCTATATCGATTTGGAGATTTACTCAAATTACAGCAGTATAATTGCTACAATGAGCGCGTCAAGAAACCGGATTGGTTTCTTTAAAAATGATAAAACCTATCGCAAAGGCATATATACTCACATGTTGTTTTTTAATATTAAATCACCTATATCCCAGGTTTATCTGCAATTTGCACGTTTAATGGGCTGTAAATATATTGTAGACACACTTTCTATAGATACTGAAATTAATGTTCCGGATACAATTCAAAATATGTTTAAAAAAGTAGGAAGTTCTGCCGGCCATTATATTGTTATTAATCCCAACGCCTCTGATTTAAGGCTCGAAAGAAGATGGCCAACACATTATTTTATTTCTCTGATTGAAGAAATAAATAAAGAATTTCCCAATTATAAGGTTATTCTAATAGGATCAAAAGATGAAAGTGCTTATGTCAGTGAAATTGCTTCAAAAAAACAATTTGCTAATTGTACGGACTCTTCAGGTAAGTTAACCATTTCCGAACTTATTGCATTAATTGACAATGCGGCCCTTATGATTACGAATGACACAGGCCCGATGCACATTGCTTTCGCTTTAAAAACAAAAACAGTTGCGTTATTCGGCCCCTGCTCTCCCCAACAATATGGGGGAGCAGAAAAAACAATTACACTTTATAAAAATGTATATTGTAGTCCTTGTGTGCATGAATTTATGGTTCCACCCTGCAAAGGCGATAATCAGTGTATGAAAAAAATAACCATTGAAGAAGTATTGAATAGTATACGGCAACAGTTAAGTTCTGGAATACACGTTACCGAAAACAAAACAAATATTGACTATACTAATGGTTCAATTCCTTTGGGAGTAGTAGTAAGACAGTAAAAGTGCGATTTTTACACCAAATGAAAACAACAGTTGAAAAATTAAAGATTTCGCATTTTACTTATGCATTTTTGCTGCTGATTATTGCCATACTCGGTTACTGGCAAATCGCATTTCTAAAATATTCAGTAACTCATGATATGATTAACTGCTGGATTCCATGGCGTTATCACATTTCAGAATGTTTTCGCAACCATGTATTTCCATTCTGGAATCCTTATCAGCAGTTAGGCTACCCAATACATGCCGATTTACAGGGACCAACGTGGTACCTGGAATCCATTCTTTTAAGCATGACTACCGGGCAAACCAATTATACATTACATTTCTTGTTCATCTTTTATGTTTTTCTGGCAGGTGTAGGCATGTATTTTCTTTGCTTAGCTTTTCATAAGAATCGAACTGTTGCTTTTTTAACAGGCATCTGTTATATGCTTGGTGGATTTTTTGTTGCTCATGTTCAGCATTTTTATGCAATAATCGGGGCAGCCTGGCTACCTTTTATTATTCTTAATTATTATAAAATGTATATAGAAAAACGTTTCCTGTATGCTTTATATGCCGCTGTTTTTATGTTCTTTAATCTTACTGGTGGGAATCACACATTTTCTATTATACTCGTATACTTGTTTATTAGCTTTTTTGTTTTCTTTACTATATCCGCTATCAGAGAAAAAAACAAGAAAGATATTGTTCGTTATGTACAATTAAATGCACTATTTATACTGGCAACTGTACTTATGGCATCAGTAGTGTTAGTGGCATTTTATCAAACGGCTTCGTACATTGAACGGTTGAGCGGGATGAGCTATAAAGCAGCTTCCGTTTGTCCGTTATCTCCCCAATCGTTATTATCCCTTTTATTGCCTTTTTCAACTGTAAATAGTATTGACTTTTACAATACCGACCAATCTATGTGTAATATTTATGTGGGAAGTATTATGTTTATATTTATAGTGCTGGCCCTAATGAGCAAAAAGCAGCCTTTTGAAAAAATGCTTTTTGTATTTGCCTTTGTTTGCCTGCTGGCTTCATTTGGCGCTTACACTCCTATGCATAAATTTTTATTTAATTTCTTTCCTTTAATGAACAGGTTCCGTTTCCCGAGTTATTTCAGTTTGTTTTCAGTAATTATATTCCTGGTACTGGGAAGCAAGCAAATGGCAATGCTGGCTTCGGAAAAACAAGAAAACTACAAAAAAATATTTCTGACCACGGTATTTACTTTAGCAATAATTGTTACTCTTGTGATTATCGCGCTCACAAGAAAACAGGGAAGCGCCTTCTTTTTTTTAAAAAAATACGATACAATCTTTGATTTTATTAAATCGGCTTCTTTCTTTCAAAACATTGTATTGCAGGGGGCTATACAGCTTTTATTCTTAGGAATTTTTATTGCAACAATCATTTCTCCTTTAAAAAAACATTGGCTTAAAATCATGGGTATACTCATTGTAGTGGACATGTTTATCGCAACTCAATTAAATATAGCTTATGTGGGCTTTTCCTCATCGTCTCCAAAGGAACTGCATGATTATATTATCACCTTACCGCACAATTTCCAGGTTCCAGCCAGCAATAACATCAGTGAAAACACAGAACAATTGGGACAAAAACATGGCTTATACAGGAATACGAGCATTTTCCACAAACGTGTTTCCGCAGATGTATTTAACTCATATGCTTTTAAAAATTATGTTCTGTTGTCGGATTCACTACCCCTGCTATTTAAGGCAATGCAGAAAAATCCCTTGCTTTATTTTTCAGACTTCATCTATCCGGAGAATGAAGTGGATAAACTTGATTCGGCTAAAATAACACACTCCACTATTCTATTAGGAGAAGACAATTATAGGAAGTTGGTGAATGAAATAGAACAAAATAAAACAGACTCCGCAACTACTATTACTATTACTTCCTATACGCCCAATGCTGTCAGCCTAAAAGCTACATCAGCCAAACAACAATTGCTAACTTTTCTGCAAAGTTATTACCCTGGCTGGAAAGCGACCATTGATGGTAAACCATCGGAAATATACCTATCCAATTATCTGACAATATCAATACTTTTTCCTAAAGGAGAGCATGAAGTAATGTTTACCTATAATAACTCTGCTATTATAACGGCAGCAGCCATTTCATACACTTCATTTATTGTTCTCCTGTTATTATTTTCATATACTTGGATTATAAAGGATAAAAACTATTGGAGTTCGGCTGTTATATGGCTAATACTAATTGGTAGCCTGTTGTATTATTTCATATAACTTTATGGAATAATACAACAGGTTACTTCATATTTATAATATATCTGCAATAATACAATGGATACATCAAAACAAATAGCAGTAATAGGTGGAGGCAGCTGGGCAACAGCCATTACAAAAATGTTGTGTAATAATTCTCCAAAAACACATTGGTGGTTACGCAATCCGGCAACAATTGAGTATATAAAAAAACATAAACACAATCCCAATTATTTAACGTCTGTTGAATTTGATACCAAAAAATTAGAACTGAACGAAAATTTAAAAGAAATTATCTCGGAGACCAATATTATTATAATGGCCGTTCCTTCTGCATTTTTAAAAACTGCACTTTCTGAAATAACATCTGAAGATTTGAAAAACAAACAAATTATTTCTGCTATTAAAGGCATTGTTCCTGAACACAATCTAATTGTTGGTGAATTTTTTAACAAAGAATACAAAATTCCAATAAATAATATAGGAGTTATCACCGGGCCCTGCCATGCAGAAGAAGTTGCAATGGAAAAACTTTCTTATTTAACTGTTGCTTCACAAAACACTTCTCTCGCAGAGTTTGTTGCTTCACAATTGAATTGCAGGTATATCAAAACTACCGTATCAGACGATATTTATGGAACCGAATATTCGGCTGTATTAAAGAATGTTTTTGCAATAGCAAGTGGTATCTGTCATAGCCTTGGATATGGTGATAATTTTCAGGCAGTATTAATTGCAAATGCAATACAGGAAATAAAACGGTTTGTAGATAGTGTACACCCTATTGATAGAGACATTAAAAGCTCTGCCTACCTTGGTGACCTTTTAGTTACGGCCTATTCACAATTCAGCCGTAACCGTACTTTTGGCGGAATGATTGGTAAGGGCTATTCAGTAAAGTCCGCACAGCTCGAAATGAATATGGTTGCAGAAGGGTATTATGGGGCGAAATGTATCTATGAAATAAATAAAAGTTACGGTGTGAATATGCCAATTACAAATGCTGTATATAATATTCTTTACGAAAAAGCAATTCCTGCAATAGAAATAACAATATTATGTGACAGGCTTTCGTAAAATCTCAAGCAGACGGGTTGTAATGCTCCACTAATAACTTTGCCTTTGACTTGCCTATGACCTCAATCAATTCATCTTCCGTTGCCACTTTTATATTTTTAACAGACCTGAAATGCGATAGTAATTTTTGAGCCGTTGTTGTACTTATTCCTTTTATCTCTGTGAGCTCTGTTTTTAATGTACCTTTATCTCTTCTACTTCGGTGGTGTGTGATTCCAAAACGATGTGCTTCATCACGTATTTGCTGAATTATTTTTAATGTTTCGCTTCGTTTGTCCAAATATATTGGGATTGAATCGCCCGGAAAATAAATCTCCTCTAACCGTTTTGCAATACCAATAATTCCTACTTTACCCCTTAATCCTAATTTCTCAAGACTTCCCATAGCAGCACTCAATTGGCCCTTTCCACCATCTATAACTATTAGTTGTGGCAAAGGTTGATTTTCATCTAACACCCGTTTATAACGTCTGTAAATAATTTCTTCCATAGATGCGAAATCATCCGGGCCTTCAACAGTTTTAATATTAAAATGGCGATAATCTTTTTTACTGGGTTTGGCATCTTTAAATACGGTCATCGCAGCAACAGGATATACTCCCTGAAAGTTAGAATTATCAAAACATTCTATATGCCGAGGTTCCTCACTCAAATGCAAATCTTTTTTCATCTGTTCAAGAATCCTTTTAGTATGACGCTCCGGATCAACCAGGCTTTCCTGCTTCAATTTATCTTTTCTATAATAATCTGCATTACGGCTTGAGAGTTCCAACAAATGTTTTTTATCTCCACGCTGAGGAACACTAAACTCTATTCCCGGAAATTCCGTTTCTATTATAAAAGGGACTATTACCTCTTTTGAATCACTGTGAAAACGTTCACGCAGTTCCGCAATAGCAAGCGTCAGCAGTTCTTCATCGGTTTCATCTAATTTCTTTTTTAGTTCAATTGTATGTCCCTGGATAATTGCACCATTTACCACTTTTAAAAAATTCACATATCCTGACTTTTCATCTGTAATAATTGAAAACACATCTACATTGTGTATTGCAGGGCTTACCACGGTTGATTTACTTTGAAATTTTTCAAGCAAATCAATTTTTTCCTTAACTAATTGCGCTTTTTCAAATTCCAGCTTGTCAACACATTGCTGTAAAAAAACTTTCAACTGCCGCGCAACAGAAGCAATATTCCCCTTAATAATTTCTTTTATTTCAGAAATAGTCTGATTGTATTCCACTTCTTTTTCTTTACCAACGCAAGGAGCTTTACAATTGCCCAAATGAAACTCCAGACATACTTTAAATTTATTGGATTTAATATTTTCTTCCGTCAATTTCAAATTGCAATTACGCAGCTTATACAGTTTCCTGATTAAATCTAATACGGTATTCATTACCTTAACCGAAGTATAAGGCCCAAAGTAGTGCGAACCATCTTTAACAAGATGGCGCGTGCTAAACACCCGTGGAAATGGTTCATTTGTGATGCATATCCAGGGATAGGTTTTATCATCTTTCAGCATCACATTGTAACGTGGCTGATATTTTTTTATCAGATTATTTTCAAGCAGCAGCGCATCAATTTCACTATCAACAATAATATATTTAATATCAGAAATCTTTTTTACCAACACTTGAGTTTTACCATTTTCATACTGATCTTTATTAAAATAAGAGGAAACCCGCTTCTTTAAATTTTTGGCTTTGCCCACATAAATAATCTTTTGTTCCGCATCATAATACTGGTAAACACCAGGGTTATCAGGCAGCGTACGAACAAGGTTTTGTATATATTCGGATTTTTCCAATGTATTTATTGCTATCAATTCAACGGAATAAAAATGCCCCATTCATTTAAAATAAGAACGAGGCATCTTTACCAAAAAGTATTACCACAGTTTATTTGCCATGACAATTCTTATATTTTTTACCGCTTCCACAAGGGCAGGCATCATTACGCCCTATCTTCTGCTCTACTCTCACAGGTTGTGGCTTAGGCCTTGGCTGGCCATCGCCTGTTGACTCATTTCGTTCATTACGGTTAGTTTGTACCTGCTCCTTACGAGGCATCTGCACACGTGCCTGCTGAACAGTATTTTGTGTTTCATTTGGCAGATTGGCGCGTATCAGGAAGGAAACAACGTCTTTATTCACATCCGTAACCATACGTTTAAACAGCTCAAACGATTCAAACTTATATACCAGCAATGGATCTTTTTGCTCATATACAGCGTTCTGAACCGATTGTTTCAGATCGTCCATTTCACGCAAATGCTCCTTCCAGGCATCATCAATCATAGCGAGTGTTGTTCCTTTTTCAAGTCCTAATGCCAGCTCGCGACCATGAGTTTCATACGCCCGTTTTAAATTCACCACTACCTGCAATGTTTTTATACCATCAGATAAAGGCGTTACCATATTTTCATAGGTATTGGATTTATCCTCATATATATTTTTGATGATTGGGAATGCTTTGTTGGCAATATATTCGTTTTTATGAATATAATTATCTTCTGCTTTCTTATACAAATCATCAGAAGCCTCCTGTGCACTCATCTTTTTAAACTCTTCTTCGCCAAATGGAGGCTCAATTGCCAACACACGAAGCACTTCCATTGCAAAATTTTCATAATCTTTAACATCATGATATTCATTTACAATAGACTCGCAGGTGTCATATATGGAGTTAGCAATATCTACAGCCAAACGTTCGCCAAATAAAGCATGTCTTCTCTTTTTATAGATTACTTCACGTTGTGAATTCATCACATCATCATATTCGATCAAACGTTTACGTATACCGAAGTTGTTTTCTTCCACTTTCTTTTGCGCACGTTCAATAGATTTGGTAATCATAGAATGTTGTATAACTTCTCCTTCCTCAATACCCATTCTGTCCATCAGTTTAGCAATACGCTCAGAGCCAAACAAACGCATTAAGTCATCTTCCAGCGATGCAAAAAACTGTGATGAACCCGGGTCGCCCTGACGGCCGGCACGGCCACGCAACTGGCGGTCGACACGCCTTGATTCATGTCGCTCAGTACCTATGATAGCCAATCCTCCAGCCTCTTTTACACCTGCCCCCAGCTTAATATCCGTACCACGACCTGCCATGTTGGTTGCAATTGTAACAGTGCCTGCTAATCCTGCCTGCTGAACAATTTCAGCTTCGCGCTGGTGCATTTTGGCATTTAATACATTGTGCTTGATACCTCGCAGCTTTAACATGCGGCTTAACAATTCCGAAATCTCCACTGATGTAGTTCCCACCAATACAGGTCTTCCGACTTCCACACACTTTACAATCTCATCAATAACAGCATTGTATTTTTCACGTTTAGTTTTATATACTAAGTCTTCGTGATCCATACGTGAAACAGGTTTATTAGTAGGGATAGACACTACATCTAATTTGTAAATATCCCAGAACTCACCCGCCTCTGTTTCTGCAGTACCAGTCATACCAGCTAATTTACTGTACATACGGAAATAATTTTGTAATGTAACAGTAGCGTAAGTTTGTGTTGCAGCTTCCACTTTTACATTTTCTTTCGCCTCAATCGCCTGGTGTAAACCATCTGAATACCTGCGACCTTCCATTATACGGCCTGTTTGTTCATCTACAATTTTTACTTTTCCGTCCATAATCACATATTCCACATCTTTCTCAAACAGTGTATATGCTTTTAACAACTGAGTAATAGTGTGTACACGTTCTGATTTAATTGAAAAATCGCGGATAAGCTCTTCTTTTCCTTTTAATTTTTCTTCTGTTGAAAGGTTGGATTTTTCTATTGCCGCTATCTCAGAACCAACATCTGGCAACACAAAAAAACTTGCATCTTCTGATGAAGTTGCAATTAATTCGAGTCCTTTTTCAGTAAGTTCAATGGAATTATGTTTTTCATCTATCACAAAAAACAATTCAGCATCCACCTTATGCATTTCCTTGGATTGATCCTGCAAATAATAATTTTCTGTTTTTTGCAATACAGCCCTGACACCTGTTTCACTCAAATATTTGATAAGTGCTTTATTTTTTGGCAAACCTCTATGCGCACGTAACAAGGCAAGACCACCATCTTTTTCATTTCCTTCACTCATCAACCTTTTAGCATCAGTCAACGCGGTGTTTATATATGTTTTCTGAGCATTTACTATTTTTTCGATACGTGGTTTAAGTACTGCAAACTCCTGGTTATCGCCTTTTGGAGTTGGGCCGGAAATGATCAATGGTGTACGTGCATCATCAATTAATACACTATCCACCTCATCAACAATAGCATAGTTATGTTTGCGCTGAACAAGATCTTCAGGGTTGCGGGCCATATTATCACGCAAATAATCAAAACCAAATTCATTATTGGTTCCAAATGTAATATCAGCAAGATAGGCTTTTCTGCGCTCTTCCGAGTTGGGTTCATGCTTATCAATACAATCCACACTTAAACCGTGAAATTCAAACAGTGGTCCATTCCACTCGGAGTCACGTTTTGCAAGATAATTATTAACTGTAACCACATGAACACCTTTCCCGGCAAGTGCATTCAGGTATACAGGCAATGTACCAACCAATGTTTTTCCCTCGCCTGTACTCATCTCTGCAATCTTACCCTGATGTAGTACAATACCACCAATCAACTGCACATCATAATGAACCATATCCCATGTTATTGGGCTTCCCGCAGCCATCCAGCTATTACTCCATATAGCTTTATCACCGCTTATCTGTATAGAATCGCGCCTGGTTGCAATATCCCGATCCATTGCTGTGGCCGTTACTTCAATTGTTTTATTTTCCTTAAAACGCCTTGCCGTTTCTTTCATTACAGCAAAAGCCTCAGGTAATAATTCATCAATAATCTCCTTGTTTTTTTTGTAAATCTCTTTTTCTAGTTCATCAATTTCAAGATAAAATTTTTCCTTATCTTCTATGCTTAATGCCAAATCTGATTCAATATTCTCCCGGATAGCATTTACCCGGTTTTGTTCTTTAGCAGATGCATCGGCAATGCGTTTTTTAAAATCCATTGTTTTTGTCCTTAACGCATCATTGCTTATTATTGCAAGCTTGGGATATTCGGCTAATACTTTGTTAACTATAGGCTCTATCTCTTTTAGATCTCTTTCTGACTTTGTTCCAAAAATTTTGGAAATTTTTTTTGTGATAAACTCTAACATTCTGTATATCGGTTGGTTAATTACATTAAAAGGAACGCAAATTTAGCTAAAATTCAGCGGATTTCCGTTTTTTTCCTTGTCTCGGGCCCCTTGATTTGTCAAATATTATTCCCTTTCAATCTAACTGACAAATTAGCAGCCATAGCAATAAAAAAGCCCCGCTAATTCTATCAGCAGGGCTTTCTTTTAATTGGATACTAATTAGTATTCATCTTCATTGAAAAAGAAATCATCCTTGGTAGGATAATCCGGCCAAATTTCTTCAATGCTCTCGTATATCTCACCTTCATCTTCAATTTCCTGAAGATTTTCAATAACTTCCATAGGCGCACCAGAGCGAATTGCAAAATCAATCAATTCATCTTTTGTTGCCGGCCAGGGTGCATCTTCTAAGTTTTTTGCTAATTCAAGTGTCCAATACATTGTTTTTTATTTTTTAAAAATTAAAACATAAAATTTGTGCCAATTGTTATACTAAAAAATCAAACTTTTATAGAATTCCGATTTTTGTGCAAAAGTAAAAATTAATTTCACTTATCAAAATGAAAAAAATAATTAATAGATCTCATGCGAGATTATTTTTTATCTGCGCCTCATTCAAAAGGAGAAGAATAAAAATTAATTTCTCAGAAGGAGGCTATTACATACGTGGTTTCCAGGGTATTTCCTGTGCATGTAAATCCTGGCTAAACTTGCGGGAAAGCACAAAAAGATAATCGCTCAGACGATTCAGATATTTGGTTATTATATCAGCCACATAGCTGTTTTCGGAAAGATGAGTGGTCAAACGTTCTGCTCTGCGGCATACACATCGGGCAATATGACAAAAAGAAACTGTAGTATGTCCTCCAGGCAATATAAAAGAACGCATTTCAGGTAATACTTCATTCATTTTATCCATCTCCTGCTCTAATAATGTAACATCTTCCTCTTTCAGATCAGGAATTTTCATGGTTCGGCCTTGCTCACCACGTGTTCTTGATTTTTCAGGGTCAGAAGCTAATGAAGAACCTATGGTAAATAGCCGATCCTGTATTTCAATTAACATTTTTTTACCATGTTCATCTATTGATTGATCCCTGATTAAACCAATATATGAATTCAATTCATCCACCGTTCCATACGCTTCAATACGAATGTGATGCTTGGGAACACGTGTTCCGCCTATCAATGATGTCTGACCTTTATCGCCTGTTTTTGTATATATTTTGAATGTCATGGGTTATCGAATTAATGTACAGGTATTGCGCTGCCTACTATTGTTATGTTTTCATTTTTATAGTCCCGCTCCACTAACCCATCTTTTAAGCGAACAATGCGGTGAGCATGCTGTGCAATGTCTTCTTCATGTGTTACAAGTATAATGGTGTTGCCATTTTTATGAATTTCCTGCAGCAAGCCCATAATTTCTATGGACGTTTTTGAATCTAAATTGCCTGTAGGCTCATCGGCCAGAATAATTGCAGGATGGTTCACCAAGGCTCGTGCAATTGCAACGCGCTGACGTTGACCTCCTGATAATTCATTTGGTTTGTGCATCATGCGTTCTCCAAGTCCAACCTGTTCCAACACCTCTTTTCCACGTTTTAAACGCTCAGTTTTATTGTATCCTGCATAAACTAATGGTAACATCACATTTTCAAGCGCTGTTGAACGTGGCAACAGGTTAAACGACTGAAATACAAAACCTATTTCTTTATTCCTCACCTCTGCTAATTCATTATCCAACATCTTTGCTACTGAAACTCCATTCAAAATATACTCCCCGCCAGATGGGGTATCTAAGCATCCCAAAACATTCATTAACGTTGATTTTCCACTTCCTGAAGGCCCCATAAGAGCTACATACTCATTCTTGAAAATATCCAGCGACACGGAACGTAATGCGTGTATAATTTCTGTGCCTATTTTATAGGCTTTCGCGATGTTGGATAGTCTGATTATTGACTGCATAGTTACAAATTACAAATTTAAGCGAATAACTAATTTGGGGTTCCTGATTCCAATAGTTAATCGAAACGAATCTTTTGCGAATTTACGATTACTACTCTATTATATGAAAGCGAATATTTATAATGAAAATAAAGATATAGAAAAAATATAAATTCTAATTGGTAATTTTCTTTGAAAGAGTATTCGTTATTCGTGTAAACTCGTAATTCGTAGGTAACAAACTAAAACCTGATTACAAAATGTTCCTTCACCTGTTCTTTACGAAAAAAAACAATTCCAAAATAAAACAAATCAATAGTAACCTTTACAATATCTTTATTTTTTATTTCAGTCCAAACCGCTTTCATCTCGGGAGAACTATATAAGTCTGAAATTACAAATACGCTGGATTCCTTTATTTTTCCAAGACATTGGTCAAAAAAATGTAACGTATTTTGTGCCTCCCCTTTTATATAAACAAAATCAAGATATTCTGTCTTGTTTATAACGTTTGGCAGGGATCTTTCTATTGCATCATTGATTGATTCAATATTCTTTAATCCCAATTGTTTAAAATTTTCCTTAGCAATCCCTGCAATTTGTTCCGATCTCTCAAGAGTAATTATTTTTGTATGTGTATTTGCCGAAGCCATATACGCTGTTTCAATGCCCAGCGAAGTTCCAATTTCTATTACTTGTTCGGGTTGAAAATAATTAACCAGCCGAAACAACAATTGCCCACATTTAGCAGGTTTTAGTTCAGCCGCCAACTGACTAATTCTTTTACCTTCTACCTGGTTATCAGAATTCAACAGCTTGTCTTTGAGTTTTTCAATACTTTTATAGGAATAATACGCTTTATCATTATAAATTACATTTGTTACAAGGTCAAAAATAAAGGGCGAATGTACTCCATGTTCATCAACCGATTTTATTCTGTATATACAATAGTTATATAGCAAAGTTATCTTTTGCTTCATCATGCTTAGAGCGCCTGCCTGCTCATTCTTTTATTATTAATCGTTCTTCAACAACCGTATCATTGATGAGTTTTACAAGATAAACCCCGTTCTCCCAATTACCAATGTCAATTTGTATCTTATTACCACTTATACGTTTTTTAATTTGTTCTTTTCCATTGATATCGGAGATTGACAAATACCCTTGTTTTATCGTGGTTTCAATAATTAAATTGCATGTTGCCGGGTTAGGATAAATTAGAAATTTTGTTTTGTTAAGTAATGGAATAGCAGTATTAATATCCTTCACCAAACATATATTGTCATAATATATTTTAGCCTGAACAGGCCTGGAACAATTTGTCCATAGGTTTTCATTTTCCATTGTAATCCAGGTGGCAGGCTCAAAACCTTTGTTTTCACCGAAAATTTTAAATCCCTCCGGTGCCTGTATAAATGGCTGGGTTAAATCAACAATGGTATCAATATTACTACCATTCAGAGAGAAACTTATATATGCACCAGCATCATTATCAAATAGCAACTGCAAATAATACCAGCTATTTTTTTCAAGATGAAAATTAAATATAGACGTATCTATTGGTTTCCATTGGCCATTGTGCCATATATTCCATCGCTCATTTGCCCATGGATTCTGAACATATTGAATTCCGGCAGTAAACGTTAAATTAGTTCCTGAAACATTTTTTGTGCTTTGCATACTAAACTCCGGGCCCGTTTGTGCGGTATCGGCTTCCTGTGGAATAAAAGCATAGCAACTGAGCGTATACTTTCCAACCAGTCCTTCTTCACTGATTTTTTCCTGACCTATAACATGATTGCTGTTATTAGTTAAATTTTTGTTTGCCCATACTCTTAATCCGTAAGAACCATCATGTGTATATTCGTTTGAGCGGCTAACTTCTCCTATGCTATCATCATAGCATAGATTTCCTCCAACCAACTCTTCATAAATTCCCCATGCATTATCCGTTTCAAAGTCTTCTTTAAAAACAGTATCCGCCTGATTTTGTGCTTTTACCACATTTAAACTCAAAATCGTAACTAATGATAATGTGATATCACGGTATTTTTGACGACTAAATATATCTACCCATTCAACCACATGTAATGTTATAAAGTGTAGTTTATCTTGTTCTTTAATTTGGTAACCGGTTGGCATTCTTATTCAAATATACAACTATTTTATAGTTGACTTTCTATGATATACCAAAATCTGAAGTGCTGTACGTCAGGCCGGAGGCCTTGTTAAAGAAGGCGTAGCCGAAGACGCTACGCCCAACTGTTATTTTTTATTTTATGTTTCTGATACGTTAACGGGGGTTTTACGATTATGCCGAAGCGCAATGAACTAAGTCCGTGGACTTATTCATTTTATTTTATCAGACTTAAACCTTCCAATGCAGATGCATTATCCGGATAGAGCAGCAATATTTTTTTGAAAAGGATTTTTGCTTCCTTAGCCTTACCATATTTATAATTTGTCCAGGCCAACATAATTAGCGAATCATAGTCAAAAGGGTACATATTGGTTACCTTTTCAAAGTAATTACAGGCAGATTTATAATCCTTCTTTTCATAACAAATTACTCCCAAACGATAGTTTGCTGTGGTATTTTGCGGGTCTATTTCCAGGATTTTAAGGTATTGATCGGATATGAGATTTTTATTACCAAGAGCGGCAATGGGATAAATGTAACCAAGTCTGGCTTCAATGGAGTTAGGCTTTAGTGCAATAGCTCTTTTATAATAGCCCTGCGATTCAATATAGAGGCCGGCTTCATAGTGCAGCCAGCCTGCACGGATATTTGTTTCATAAGATTTTTCATCGTATCCTTTTTTTATGGCTTCAGCTGCTTGTGCATATTCGCCAAGGTATTCGAGTGCATAACTGTTGTTAAATGCTTCCTGTTGTTTATCCTGAGCATACCCTTTTATTCCTGTTGCTATGATAATAAACAGTGCGATTTTTATTTTCTTTAAAGCGTCCATTTCAATCCTCCAACTATTGTTTGTGTTTTATAGATTATTGATACCGGTTCAATGGTATAGGTGTTATTCATCCGGGAATAAGTGTTTTCCCTGTTAAAACAATCGTACCGTAGTGAAAGTTCAAGATGGTTAAAAGCAGGTGAAATAATAGCGAATCCATATTTATACAAAATTTTATCTCCCGTGTTAAACACAACAAATGCATTGTTTTCAGTATAGTTCTGAAGGTTTCCGTATGTAATTCCTCCTTCTGCCCAAACTTTTGATAGTAATTTTATGCCTAACTTTTGTCCGGCAATAATACGATTGGTATTGTTTTCATTCAAATATACAAGCATTGATGAACCATAGAAATTGGTATTTGCAAAAGGGAAATAAGCTACCGAGATGCCTGCTTGTAACTGATTGTAACTATTTAATTTAGAATAACCCGTATATAAATTATACGTAAAAATGCCGATTGATTTTGATAGGACAATTGAAGTCGCATAATTTATAAATGAAGTATCTTTTTTAGTAAAAATGTATTTATTTTGAAAGCTGTCATATCCTGCATTTAGTTTTCCGAAACCAACATTAATAAAGTGAAAGGCCGGTGAAATGGAAACCCGCTTATATATACCCGTTGCACTTATGTAGTAATCACGTTGAATAAGCTGATAAGCATCCAATGTATCTTTATCATTAATTTTTATATCTCTTAAAAAATCAATTCCTATATTGCTATAACCTTGGTATAGCGACCACTTATTTCCCAATTGGTGCGAGGTACCAATGTGCCAGTACTGCATATTTTTAGTGATAGTAGATTCACCGTAGATATTGAATTGTCCGTCTATATCAATAGTTTTATAAACATTGTTCAGGTTACTCAGACCAATACCGCCTTCCGCATAGGCTCCTTCAATTAGTTTGTTACTGGGTCTAATTTTATTCGTCAATGTAGAAGGGAAGTATGTTGAGAGTGCCCTTGCTTCATTGGCTCTGCCGGAGAAAACATAGCTGTAATACAGGTATTCAAGGGCAAGAGTATCAGAATTAAACTGAACAGCTTTTTCAAAATGTTGTATTGCCTTTATATATTTTTTCTGTTCAAAATAAGCAATGCCAACCCGCATACGTATATAGAAATAATCATACCCTTCAGAAATAGCTTTTTCGCCATATTTAATGAGCTGTTTCCAATCCTGGTTAAAATAAAGCTGCATACTTTTTTGTTCTGCAACTGCTGAATTAGTGATGGGCTGGGCTTTACCTGAAGTTAAACCTATAAAAAAGAAAGTAAGAAAAAATAATTTATACATTTTTTTGAAATGCGTTCTCTTTATTGTTCTTTTACTTTATCAGACTTAATCCTTCTAAAGCAGACTTGTCATTGGGACTGTATAACAATACTTTATTAAATAAAGTTTTTGCTTCATTTTTATTGCCAAGAAAATAGTTGGTACAACCGCTCATGAGCATATTGTTATAATTAAAAGGAGTAAGGTTTAATGAAACATCAAAGTATTTCTTTGCATTCACATAATCTTTCTTTGATATCGCCTGCCACTTGTACCTTTTTGTTGTTCGGTCGTGTCAATTGTCCGTGATTACTAATTTTCCAGTTACAAAAGTTTTGCCGTCTTGCGTCAGTCGTAGAAAATAAAGTCCACTTGGTAAATTGTCACGATACAAAGTAATTGTTTCTCCTGCTCCGATGGTTACAGAGGTTATCTGTTTTACTATCTGTCCGAATGAACTGTAAAGTGTTAAGGTTGCGTCTTTGAAAGCATTGTTTGTCTGTATATTTGTTACAGAAGAAAAGGGGTTTGGAAATACTTGGTACTGGTTGCGGGGAACTTGGTACTGGTCAATAATGTCTGTATTGAAATCACGTATCCAAACTCCTCCACCTCTGGTATTTACAAACAATTTTTCGGGATTTGAAGGGGCGGCATCTATCGCCATTGCTGCTTTAGTGGAAATATTGTTTGTTACATCCTGCCATGAAATACCTCCGTTTGTACTTCTTACAACACCTATATGAGGACTAACTAATGTTATAGTACTGTTGTTTATAACAAAATCCCAAATATCCCCATCAATGGCATTGGGATTGGTCATTTGCGTGTTGTAAAGTAAAGTCCAATAAATTCCATCTCCGTTATTCATCCAGAAACCACTGTCAGTAGCTGCAAATAATGAATCGCCATTATTCTTTTTTAGTTGATAAATAGTGGTTCCGATAGTTGTTGTATTTATTTGTAAAGCGGAACCATTTGTTAGGTCTATACGAAATATTTTTCCATTATTATCCCTTCCTGCAAAAATGTAATTTCCCTTTTTGATCATAGAGCGTATGTATTCCTTTTCCCAAACAAGTTCCCATGTAGAAATAAAGTTCCCCGAAGTATCAAGCGTTGCCTTATAAATTCCCATTGTATCATTAATAAGGTTAGTATCCTGTTCGTATCGCGCTACATATAGTGTTCTTTGTACGGGTGAATCATAATCAACAAAAAATGACCATATACCGCCAATAGGATAACCATTTACCTTTAAATCCTGTCCCTGATTTTTTTGGGATTTACTGCCGCCCATTAATTTCCAACTGCCATTTTCGCCAAAATTGGTGGATAAATATATGTTTCCGTAATCTGAATTCAGGTGTTTTCCCCTTGATGCTGCATATATTATATTCGGATAATATTTATCCACAATTATTTCAGCAGCATCCCCAATACTGGTAACAGAATCATAAGATTTATGATAGTTTGTTTGATAGATGCTATTACCCCCATCTGTTGATTTAAACCATGCATGGTCGCCAAAACCAATATAAAATATGTTGGGATTAAGAGGGTCGATTGCAGTGGATGTTGCAAGGGCTATTCCTTCTAATCCAGTGGTTATCCATTTTTTCGGGAACGAGCCACTAATCAATTTTGTACTAATCTGTTTCCAATAGTATGTTCCATTAGCGCTAATAGAATCAGACCTAAAAATCTGTCCGGCATCGGCAATAAAATAAATTACCGTTGAATCTAATGGACTAAGTGATAATGAATATGGCTGCAAACGAACCACACTATACCCACTACTATCATTTTCTTTCCATCCATATTCCACACAATATTTATTAGTAATGTTTTTCCACTTAATAGTGCTGGTAGAATAATTTGTATCGTTAATGGTTCTGACATCAGCGTATTTATATACTCCCGCTGTAGTATCACGTCTAGAACTTATCATATTGGCTGTATATATTGCGCCCGCACTATTTGTATCTAATTTAATGTCAAAGAAATTAGTTATATCTATCAGTTCAGAAGGGCTTGCTCCTTTTTCTAAAGGTATACTATTTCTTCCGACAGGAAACCATGACAGCCCCCATGTAGTTGTTTTATAGATTCCTCCCTGCCATTCATTTTCCCAAGTTGACCAATTGCTGATACTATCGGGGTTGCACATAACAGACAAATACATTTCATTTGGATATTTTGTATCAGAAATCATACGGCCACCCCAATGGCCATAACCGATATCGGCAGGTAGTCCCTGATTAAGCGTATCTGTGAGCATCCAGTTAGTGCCTGCTTCTTTGAGTTTATAAACACCATAATTAGTGCTGATGAATATTTCATTACTGTCTGCCGAACCAAGTGATAATGGGTTTATTATGATGCTGAAAATATTTACATCCGGGTGATTAAGCACGGTATCCATATTTATGGCTTCTGCCCATGTTGAACCGGTATCATTACTGAAATATATTTTTCCATCTATAGCATTCCTTATCCGACCCTCAGCCATTACTGAGGCAGGGCCACCCTGACCGGCATATATTTTATTATCAAAAGCTGAATGAAAGGCAAAGCACCCGATGTTATAGCCGAGTTCATTATCATATGGTGCTTGCCAGGAATAAAGAGTGTGAACTGCCTGCCATTGTGCAGTTGGAGCGGATGAAGTGCGTCTGTATATCTGATGGGAACGAGCACCCAAAAATAACAGGTCTGGAATAGTAGGATGAATAGCAAAACTTTCCGCTTGATGGGCATTGTATCCATAAGTAGCAAAATCCAACCCGTTGCTTAAGTCATTCCAGGATTGCCCCCTATCAGTACTCTTTCTAACACCACTTACATTTACTGTCGCATAGACAGTATTAAGATTATTCCAGTCTGCGGTTACATCAATAAAATGACCACCACCACCCGGACCTATCATCTGCCATTGCGAAAAAACCTGCGTGCAAATTGTTGCAAAGAATGATACTGTGATAAGGTGATTTTTTGTTTTCATTTTTAAAAAAAAGATTCTGAATTTGTCAAAACCTGCAGTTATACCGAAGTTATACCAAAGTAACTAAGATTTTGGAGAATTAACAAACGGTTATTGAAAAAAAGGTAGTTACTCAGTCGAGTATACAACAAAGGTAGAAACAGGTTACTCAGACCAATACCGCCTTCCGCATAGGCGCCTTCAATTAGTTTATTCTTAGGTTTAATTTTATTAGTCAATGTGGAAGGGAAGTATGTTGAGAGCGCCATTGCTTCATTGGTTCTGCCGGAGAAAACATAGCTGTAATACAGGTATTCAAGGGCAAGAGTATCAGAATTAAACTGAACAGCTTTTTCAAAAATTGAGATGCATTCTCTTTATTGTTCTTTTTTACTTTATCAGACTTAATCCTTCTAAAGCAGACTTGTCATTGGGACTGTATAACAATACTTTATTAAATAAAGTTTTTGCTTCATTTTTATTGCCAAGGAAATAGTTGGTCCAACCGCTCATGAGCATATTATTATAATTAAAAGGAGTAAGGTTTAATGAAACATCAAAGTGTTTTTTTGCATTCACATAATCTTTCCTGTAATAGTAAATCATTCCCAAATTGTAATTTGCCGAAGCACTTTTTGGGTCCAATTTAAGAATAGATAAATATGTTTTTTCTATTTCGTTCCAACTTTGGGTTACAGTCAAAGGGTTAATAATAGCCCACAATGGTTCAGTAGCAGCAGGCATCAATTGAATAGCTTTTTGATAGTAGCTAACTGCATCTTTAGATTTTCCGGCTATATAATTTAGCCAACCAAGGCGAAGGTTTGTTTCATAAGATGATGCATTATAAACTGTGTTAATTGAATTTATTGCAGCATCGTATTTTTGAAGAGCTTCATAATCATAAGACTGGCTAAAAGCGTTTATTAATTCTTTGTTTTGAGCTGTTACATTTAAAACAGTTGTTGCAAGTACAATGGCAATTGATTTTTTTAGAAGTTTCATAGGTTTATAGGTTATTGAGTTATTGCTTATTGAGTTGTTGTTGGGTTATTAGGTTATTGTGATTAATAAGTAGTTAAATAAATGTATGATTCGCTTTTATTTTTATAATGAATAGTAAACCGATGCATTTTATTATCTCTCAGTTCGAGTTCAAAATTAATTTTTTTAAAAGTATAATGTATAAATTTTGTCTCAATTTCTGTATGAATAATCAATTTTTGTGGAGCATAAATATTATCGGCATAAGTAAAAGTAGATGAATGATTTGCTTTTGTAAACAGATAAAAAGGAGCTACAACATCCTGAAATGGCTGTAACCATCTGCTATTAAAATGGGTTAATGGGACCTGATCAACTATTTTTATGTTTTCATAATAACCTAATAATTGTCTGTAAGCAGCAAGATAAAAATGAAACAACAGTGATTTTTTATCGCCTTCAAAGTCAGTAAAATAGAGCATTGTGCCATCATTTATAAAGTAGGCCTGGGATTTGGTTGCTTCACAATAAATATATGTTCTGTTCCAGGCATCTGTTAAAACTTCCCAGTTAAAGACAATGCTGGTGTTTTCTTTTTGAAAACTGATTTTAGTTCCGGGGAAAAAGGGAAAACTTAAAATTAACAGCTGGTTTACCTGTACATTACTGATAAATGCCCCTTCCTGCGGAACTTCTGATATATGAAGGAATTTTTCTTTGCCTTTACGCTCGATAAAATAAGCAATAGGATAAGCTAAAGTTTTGGCTCCCACCGTAGGGATAGTTTGTAACTGAAAGTGAATATGAGGTTCCGGAGAACGCCCGGAATTTCCACAAGTTGCTATAAATGTACCTTTTGTGATATACTGACCGATAAAAACGTTAAACGAATCTTTTTTTATGTGACTTATCTGCGAAAATAACCCGTTAAGGTGGTTTAAAATTAAAGTATTTCCCCAGTTGTGTTCGGTATCAACTTCTCCAACTTCATTTTCTTCAACAGTATTTATTATATCGTATACATAACCATCATAAGGAGCATATATTTCCTTATTGTAACAATAAAAATAATCTCTGGAAAAATATTCTCTGAAATTAGTGGGTTCGCGGTAGGTATTATTTTTAGAATCAATAATAACAAAATCGAGTGCTTTGCTCCAATCGCCCAGGTGGGTTATCTTACCATCATATCCCTGGCTTACATACCATTCCCCTGCAAATGGCAGTGCAATTTTAGCCAGATGCTCATTTTTAAAACGTTGTATAGAGTTAAGAAATTTATAAATTGTTTTCTCCGGAGAAAAATATTGAATAGTGGTTATATGAAGATACCTCTGAAACCAGCGTTGATTCATAGTAAACAGAAAGGCTGTACACACCAGGTTAAATGAAAGAGAATATGCTCTTAGCTGAAAAACAGACAAAATCTTACCAAATGATAAGAGTACAAACATTAATACCGGTGTAAGAATAATGGCCGTGATGTAGCTGTAAATATTAGGAATCAGGAAAAAGCAACCTACAGCAATCGAAAGAAAAATAAAGTTGGCACCTTGTAAATAAAAATTTAAATCGTTGACATTGACACCAAATAATGAATAAAAAAAATAAGCACAGAAAAGACCAATAACGGAAAGGGAAAATGTAATACGTGAGAAATAAAGCAGGCCCAAAGCAATTAACATTCCGCCAAGAACCGAATCCTGGAAAAAGGTGCCGGCAAGTGTTTTAAAATAAATAAGAGCAAAAGTAAAAATGGGCAGTTGATCAGCAGAGTGAACAAACTGGTAAAACAGTGAGGATTCATTACGAACAATATCATTAATAACATATATATGGCTCTCATCCCAATGAATATTAGTAAGGGCCGAGGACGCAAGAGAAATAGTCCAGTAAGTAATCAGAAACGGAAGCGTTAAAAAGGGAAGATTATATATAGCCAATAAGCCTTTTAGCCATACTGTTATCATCAATAAAGTAGAAATAGCCGTTAAAAAAAGAACAACAAATGTAACATTAAACGAGTATTCATATCCTAAGGAAAGACCTATGAACAGCGCATTAAAACCAAAGATTCCTTTTTGTATTTCATCTCTGTTAAATCCAAGGGCGTAAGCCATAGTGTTTACAATGATTACTGCCAGCAAACCGCATAATCCTACCGGTGGTGAAAAAAAAGTAACTACTAAAATAATGGATGCAAAAACCGGGTTTAATGAAAAAAAAACGAGGCTGTAACTATTCAATATACTTTGAATCCAATAGTTTTCTTCTATTTTTTCGGTTGTTGTTTTCAAAATTTCGAATAAAGCTAAATTTAAAGCGATAAATTTAGAATTTTATTTGAATTAGAGACAAATAGAAATTTTTAACCAAAATAAAAAAAGCAATCTTTATAACGAGAAATCGGCTATATTTACAGAACTACTATGTTAAGAATATATATGTGCTAACCCATGGGATCTACAGTTAATCTGAAAAAGCGAATAAAGGAAGCCAATTTATTGAAACAACAAGCCCCTGTAAAGAATTTTATAGCATGGTTTGAAATCCCTGCCTATAATCATTACAGGTCGGTTGCTTTTTATAATTATATCTTTGGAATTGAAATAACAACCGTTGAGCTAAATGGTTTTGCTATGAGCTTTTTTCCTTCTGAAAATGGTATTGGAGGTGCAATAGTAACCGGACAGGGTTGTGTTCCGGGTGAAACGGGTACTCTTATTTATCTGAACGGTGGTAACGATTTGAACGATGTTCTGTCAAAAATTAATGAGGCTGGTGGCAGAGTGGTGATGGAAAAAACATTTCTAAGTGAAACTGCCGGATATTTTGCATTATTTATTGATTCCGAGGGGAATAGGCTTGCATTACATTCTAAACATTAAAAGCCCCTCCCGGCCTCCACTGTGGGGGAGGAGTTTAAAGGGGTGAAAATATACTTAGCTAATGACCTGATAGCTATCGGGTCATTCAGTCGAAGAATAATTAACTCTACGTAAATACAAAAAAAGCCTCACCAAAAGGGGAGGTTGGGAGGCGCTTATGAACTCAAAACATTACAATGTAAATCAATTACGAATTGATTTATGGAATGAGCTAAAAGAAAAAACCAACGCAATAACACGTATTCCGTTGGAAGATAAAAGCCATAAAGAGCGTTTAACGGATATACATGAAGTGCTTCGGAATTTGTTGAGCATTGAGCAGTATTTTGCTTTCCCTGGTGCTTCACTTGTCAGTCGCATCATTGCTGCAATAAAAAAGGGAGAACTAAAAGCGGTTAGTAATCAGGTTGCAGAAATAGTACATTTATTGGTTAGCGACAATTACCGCACTCATCCGGAAACAATGGATGAGCATTTTGAAGAGCGCTTCAGGAATGAAATAATTCCTCCGAAACAGGCAAGCGCAACAAAAAAGAATTATTTTGAAGTTCTTTATGTTGAAGACTTATCTGTTAATGAAGAAATTGTCATAAAAAACAGGATAAAGGAAATAATCAATCCACTTAGTACATTAACGTATGATCTGCTGGTACAGCGCTCTTTCCAGGATGCCTTAATTTGTCTTTTTTTCAATTATAATATTCAGGCTGCAGTGATTAGGTCGGCACCTTTATACTATTCTTCCAACATTACATCATTAATCCGGCCTTTTATTCAGAATGTGTTGAAAATAGATTTATCAGGTGTTGCTAATGCCGAATTGGGGTTATTGCTTGGTAAGTATATACGTCAGTTCAGACCTGAATTAGATATTTATTACATAACAGATGCTTCATTAACACATCTGGAAGATACTACTCTGAATACCTTTAGACGTATTTTTTATCGTATGGAAGATTTGCAGGAGTTACATCTGACAATTATCAATGGTATCAATGAACGTTTTGAAACTCCTTTTTTTACTGCTTTAACGGAATATAGCAAAAAACCAACAAGTGTGTTTCATGCTATGCCTATTTCAAGAGGTAATTCGGTTTTTAAATCGCGCTGGATTTCTGATTTGGGTGATTTTTATGGACGCAATGTATTTTTGGCTGAAACATCTGCCACCAATGGGGGACTTGATTCTCTGTTGCAGCCTAAAGGCACAATGAAAAGAGCACAACAGAAAGCGGCAAAAGCATTTGGGGCAGAACATACCTTTTTTGTAACTAATGGCACATCAACAGCCAATAAAATTGTACAGCAGGCATTGATACGTCCTGGTGACGTAGTGCTGGTTGACAGGGATTGTCACAAATCACATCACTATGGATTAGTACTGGCAGGCGCCTTTCCGGTGTATTTAGATTCTTACCCTATCCAGGAACACTCTATTTATGGAGCTGTACCATTGAAAGTGATAAAGGAAAAGCTGATGACACTTAAAAATGCGGGCAGGTTAGATAAAGTAAGAATGTTGTTACTGACCAACTGTACGTTTGATGGCCTGGTATATAATGTAGAGCGGGTAATGGAAGAAGTGCTTGCCATAAAGCCCGATATGGTGTTTCTATGGGATGAAGCATGGTTTGCTTATGCCGGCTTTACTTATACTTTTAAACAACGTACAGGAATGTATGTGGCACAAAAATTATTTCAAAAATACCGGAGTGAGGCTTATAGGGAGCAGTACAAAGAACATATTGCGGGATTAAAGCCTGGTGAGCAGCCTTCTTTACCTGATCCTGAAAAAGTGAAGATAAGAGTATATGCCACTCAAAGTACACATAAAACGCTTTCCTGTTTCCGTCAGGGCTCAATGATACAGATATGGGATGAAGAATATAGCCGCAGGGTTGCCGATAATTTTCAGGAGGCCTATATGACACATACTACCACATCGGCTAACTACCAGATAATAGCTTCTATGGATGCAGGCCGCAGGCAGGTGGAGCTGGAAGGATATGAGCTGGTGGAAAAAAGCATTGAGATGGCAATGATATTACGTTCTAAAATACAAAACCATCCAAAACTCAGTAAATATTTTCATGTACTTTCTGTGGAGGATATTATTCCTAAAAAGTATCGTGAATTTGGATTGACTGAATATTATACTCCCGAAAACGGCTGGACACGTATGGAGGATGCCTGGGAAAAAGATGAGTTTGTGTTGGACCCCACTAAAATTACGCTTTCTGTGGGTAAGGCAGGTATCAGTGGCGATGCATTTAAAAATAATTATTTGATGGATCGTTTTAATATTCAGTTGAATAAAACTTCACGTAATACGGTTTTATTTATGACTAATATTGGAACAACAAGAGGAAGTGTTACTTTCTTAATTAATGCCCTGTTGCAGATTGCTGCCGAATTGGATGAAAGCAACCGTTCACTGAATAAAAGAGAGGCTGAAATTTCAAAAAAACACATAGATTCATTAATAAACAATGCGCCCCCATTGCCTGATTTCAGTTATTTCCACCGTTCATTCCAGGCTACACCGGGGGTGCCGGGAGGTAATATTCGTGAAGCCTTCTTCTTAGCTTATGATGAGGATATGTGCGATTATATTCCTTTGAAGGTTTGTTTACTTGAGTTGAAAAATAACAGGGAACTGGTTTCTACCTCTTTTGTGATTCCTTATCCACCAGGATTTCCAATACTCGTACCCGGACAGGTAGTGAGTGAAGAAATTCTTCGTTTTATGATTGCCTTGGATATTAAAGAAGTACATGGCTATCGTGCTGATTTGGGATTGAAAGTGTTTACAGAAGAAGCATTGAACCGTAAAAATACGCTTTCTGCGATGGGTGCTATGCCTGTTAATATTGGTGGGAAGACCAAGTCTAAAAGTTAAACAAATAGAATTATATGGCAACCAAAACCTTAAAAACAATAACCGACATCCGGCAGTTTTTTAAAAGCAATGAAACGCCCGTTTATTTTATTAGCGCTACTAACTTTAATTTGCTGGGCATGGATGAGTGGGTAAAGGAATTCAAATTCATTAGTCATATCGATTCTTTTGATGGTCAGCATCCTAACTTATTTTCTCCTAAGGAAGAAGTACCTCATGAAGAATTTCAGAGTATAGAAGACATAAATAATTATTTGCTGCAACATCCTGAAGTTATTAATTATATTAAATCCCGTTGTGTAAACGGAAAAGCAGGAAAAGCATTGTTTTTAATGTTTGATGAAAAAACAGAACAGCTTGCCAAAGCACTGGGATTGGATGTTTGTTTTCCTCCGGCAAGGCTGCGTTCTTTTCTCGACAATAAAGTAAATACCAACCGTGTAGCAGAAAAGGCCGGTGTAGCCTGTGTTCCCTATGTTTTATCGCCTGTGGAGAGCTACAGCCAGTTATGCAAAGTAGCCGGAAAACTGGGCGAAAACTTAGTAATTCAAACACCCTATGGCGATTCAGGGCACACTACTTTTTTCATTTCCAATGAAGAAGATTTTGATAAATACAAAGAAGAGATTCTGAAAGAGAAAGAAGTAAAAATAATGAAACACATCAACTGTTATGGTACCGCAATTGAAGGATGTGTTACAAAGCATGGAACACTGGTAGCTCCACTCATGGCAGAGTTGGTAGGCTTTAAGGAGCTGACTCCATATAAAGGCGGCTGGTGCGGCAATGAAATATATGGTAATGCTTTTACTCCGGATATACGCGAAAAAGCAAAAAAACATACACAGCGTTTTGGTGATCAGCTTCGTAAAGAAGGATATAAAGGATACTTTGAACTGGACTTTTTAATTGACAAAGACAATGGCGAAGTATACCTTGGTGAGCTGAACCCACGTATTTCAGGGGCCAGCTCTATGACTAATCATGCATTGTTTGCTGTAACAGATGTGCCGCTCTTTTTGTTCCATTTGCTGGAATGGATGGATGTGCCTTATGAAATAGATGTAAATGAACTTACAAACCGTTGGACAAAAGCTGAAAATATGGACAGCTGGAGTCAGCTGATTATTAAACATACACGAAAAACTCTTGAATTTACTACAGAGGCAGCTGCATCTGGTATATGGGAAATGCAAAGAAACGGAAGAATTAAATTTAAAAAAATGAATACCCACCGTCAATCCGTTGTAGGTGATAATGAAGCGTTTTTTCTGCAAATCACTCAAAAAGACGATTACCTGTACGAAGGGGCAGATATGGGTATTCTGGTGATGAGAGGCCGTTTAATGACTGACGATTTCCAGCTTACTGAAAGAGCAAAAAGATGGATCAGGGCTTTGCGAATGCAATACAAAGCAGATATGATAGATGCCAGCTTATTGACCGAAGAGGAACTTATGGAAGCCGGAGATTTTAAGTTGTTATAGATAACTGAAAAAAGTATGACTTTTATCAGATCTTATTTTATATGACACCATAATTGTATAATTATTATTATTTTTGTGAATTAATTAATTTTAGTTATTATTTCATAAATTTTAAATAAATTCTAAAATTTCGATAGAAATGAATTGCATAATCGTTGATGATGATGAATTAATACAGAATACACTGGAAGCCTTAGTTACAGAAACAGATTTCTTAAACTTGGTAAAGGTCTGTAGTACAGCCAGTGAAGCATCTGAAATTTTAAAGCAGGAAGAAATCGATTTAATTTTTCTGGATGTCAGACTACCGGGAATGAATGGTTTTGAATTGCTGAACAGCATAGAAGAAAACAGGCCGCAAATAATAATCATTACTTCCGATAAAGGTATTGCTGCCGATGCCTATAATTTTGATGTATGTGACTTTATTTTAAAACCAATTACCCGAATTCGTTTTTTAAAGGCTGTTGCAAAGGCAAAAAGGGCAAAGAGTATGAATATGCATACAGATTCGGATAAAAAGTATGCCGCATACGATGCTCTTTTTGTAAAAGTTAATTCTGTTCTGAAAAAAGTAAACGTACATGATATTATCTATATAGAAGCCATGGCAGATTATCTTACCGTTCATACAGGAACAAATAAGTACGTCTTAAAATCTACCATGAAAAATATTATGGATAAGCTTCCTGAAAAAGAATTTGTTCGTGTTCACAACTCCTTTATTGTACGTATTGATAAAATTTCAATCATAGAAGAGGCTAAAATATTAATAAACAAAAAAATTATTCCCATCAGTAGAAACAAAAGAAAATCTTTGTTGAAAAGTCTTAATTTATTGTAGTAATGCAAATTAGGGGTTGGAAATTATTTTTTCAAAGGAAAATATGCTAAAGAAAAAATTATGTGCGGTGGTCATTTCGAGTTTATCGAGAAACGTGCGTGAGGCATTTGATGATACTGGCCTATTGATTTAACTAATTTTTTTGAAAATTTAATTAAGTCGTTCCAATTTTCAGTCATTAATGCTTCGCATGGATTCTTTTTTTAGTAATTGCTCCTTTTATTTTTAACCATAAAAAGCATATAAAGCCGGAAGCTGTTAAAACTGTAACAAAAGAAAAGCTTAACCAAAGTGGTGACGAAACGGTTTTATATATTTCTGTTGCCGTATTTCCAATTAGTATCCATTGAATAACATAAACTGCTGTTATATTTTTTCCCATCCATTTCAGGTATCTAAATAAAATGTTTGTACCTGCTTTTATTTCAACTTCATTCATAAAAAATCCATAGAATAGAAAAAATGTTATTATCCAAATAAAGAAAATAACGCCATGATGATAATAGGTCTGCAAATCTGATGCTGTTGAAACAGCATAATGAATTGTAAGTACAAGAAACAGGCATAAAAACAGTCCCAGTCCTGTTTTGGCTTTTAAAGAATAAAATGAACTAAAATCATACCGCTGCGTTATCTTGTAAAATACCATACCGGAAAGAGAATAGGAAAGCCATGGAAACAAGGGGAAATAAGACCACCAGCTATCGCCATAAAAATAAGCAAGGATATACTTTAAAAATGTCTGTTGAGGTACATAATTTAAGAACATCTCTCCCAAAGCAGCAGCAACAATTGCAAAAATAATTGGCAGCAGGATATTTTTTTCTAATATCCCTTTTAACAAAGCAATGATAATTATACATAAACCGGCATGTGGCAATATATCAACCCCAAAAATATAGGGTAACATATCCATATTAAGTTTCCCCCGGCTAACGGAAATAAGCAGATTTAAGTTTAATGCAATATTTAAGGCAAGTCCCAGAGCAATAATTTTAAATCCACGAAATACAAGTTGAGCGGTTGTTTTGTTTGAAATAGCTATAAAATAGCCCATAAAGAACAGAAATACAGGTGCTACCGGAGGCCCTCCAAGGAAAAGCAATAATTTACCTGTTTTACTGCTGAAAATATCATCTGTTGCAAACAATTCAATTATATGCACCTGTATCATCAACAGTGCAGCTATTCCCTTTAATAAATCGGCAGTTTGAGTTCTTGTTTTCATTAGACCGGGGAAAGTGGCCTAGTTACCGAATTCACTCATAAAACGTATGCGCATCAAACGCACATCTTCTTCGGTATATTCATCTTCCCCTAATTCTGCCATTGCAGCTTCAATTGAATCAGTATCAGACTCTCTAAAGTAAGTCAGTGCTTCCTGTTGCTTATCATCATCTATTGTATCATTTATATAATAAGCAATATTTACTTTAGTTCCGGAAGATACAATACTTTCAATCTCTGTAATTAAGTCGGCAAGGCTCAATCCTTTGGCACTGGCAACATCTTCTAAAGGTAATTTTCTGTCAATGCTTTGGATAATGTGTACTTTTAACCCTGATTTATTAACGACCGATTTTACTACCATATCCGATGGCCGCTCAATTTCATTTTCTTCAACATATTTTGCGATAAGGTCAAGAAAGGGTTTACCAAATTTTTGTGCTTTACCTTGTCCAACCCCTGTTATATTCACCAATTCTTCCATTTTTATAGGGTATTGGATGGCCATTTCTTCCAATGACAGCTCCTGGAATATAACGTATGGCGGCAACTTCATTTTATGGGCGGTCTGTTTCAACAGGTCTTTTAATGCTGCAAACAAAACCGGATCGGCACCGGAACCAGCTTTATTTCCGGAGCTACCACCCTCTTCTTCATCTGAATCAGTGCTTTCATAATCATGATCCTTTGTAATCATAATGCTGAACGGGTCTTCCATGAATGTTTTGCCTTCTTTAGTTGCTTTTAAAAGACCGTAGTTTTCAACATCCTTTGTAAGTAAGCCTGACACCAGTGCCTGGCGGATTACAGCATTCCAATACTTTTCATTTTTATCGTCTTCAGCACCTTTACCAAAACATTCTAATTCATTATGTTTATACGACTTTGTGGTTGAATTAATAACCCCCAGCAGAATATTAATAATGTCTTTTGTTTTGAATTTTTCTTTTACATCTAAAATAGCTTCAATTGCTAAAGCCACGTCATCCATTCCTTCAAATTTTTGTTTCGGGTTACGACAATTATCGCACATACCTCCACAATTTGTTTCGTCAAACTCTTCTCCGAAATAGTGGAGCAGGAACTTTCTTCTGCAGCTGGATGTTTCGGCATAAGAAACGGTTTCGTGTAATAGTTGTTTTCCTATTTCCTGTTCAGAAACAGGTTTACCCTTCATAAATTTTTCGAGTTTCATAATATCCTCATGGCTATAAAAGGTAATACAGTTACCTTCACCTCCATCTCGTCCGCTGCGGCCTGTTTCCTGGTAATAGCCTTCTAATGATTTAGGAATATCATGATGAATTACAAAACGAACATCCGGTTTGTCGATACCCATACCAAAAGCAATGGTAGCCACAATAACATCAATATCTTCCATCAGAAACAAATCTTGTGTTTTAGCACGTTCTTTGGCTTCAAGCCCGGCATGATAGGGTAAAGCTTTTATGCCATTTACACGTAATGTTTCAGCCAGCTCATCTACTTTTTTACGGCTCAGACAGTATACAATACCCGATTTTCCGGGGTTTGCTTTAATATATTTAATGATTTCTTTTATTACATTTTGTTTAGGACGTACATCATAGTATAAGTTGGAGCGATTGAAAGAAGATTTGAAAAGGTTTGCACCCACCATCCCCAGGTTTTTTTGTATATCCTGTTGTACTTTAGGTGTAGCAGTAGCTGTTAGTGCAATAATAGGTACTTTTCCTATCTGTTCTATAATATAGCGTAGTCTGCGGTATTCAGGGCGAAAATCATGTCCCCATTCCGAAATACAATGTGCTTCATCAATAGCGAAGAAAGATATTTTTATTTCTTTGAAAAAAGTAACATTGGCTTCTTTGGTAAGGCTTTCGGGAGCGACATACAGCAGTTTGGTTTTTCCTTCGGTAATGTCTTTTTTTACTTTGGCAATCTCCATTTTTGATAATGAAGAGTTAAGAAAATGTGCAATACCTTCTTCATTACCAAAATTACGCAAGGCATCCACCTGGTTTTTCATCAATGCAATAAGTGGAGAAATAATAATTGCAGTACCATCACTTACCAATGCAGGCAACTGATAACATAAAGATTTGCCACCACCTGTCGGCATGATTACAAAGGCATCTTTCCCATCCAGCAAACTTGTAATGATTGCATCCTGCTGTCCTTTAAAGCTATCGAACCCAAAAAATTTTTGCAGGTAATGATTGAGAGATGTTCCTATATCGAGCATCATTTTCGTAAATTTATATTAAACTTAATGTGTAATAGATTATCAAAAGAAAAAAACTAATTTTATACCGTTTTTATCAAACCAATAAAGTCGTGGTACGTACTGTAAATATATAATAAAATTTGCTTGTAATCACAAACAATTCCACACTTTATTTAATTTTTCTACGAAGTGAATAATTCTTTCGATAAAATAATTGAATTAGCCAAACATACTATAGCCATTGAGGCTGATGCTGTTCGTGGTTTGCAAAATTATATAAATACTGATTTTGCTGCCTGTGTGCAACTGATCTATGAATCTAAGGGAAGGGTTATTGTTACCGGCATTGGTAAAAGTGCAATCATTGCCCAAAAGATAGTAGCTACTTTCAATTCTACCGGCACACCTTCTGTATTTATGCACGCTGCTGATGCAATACATGGCGATTTAGGCACTATTCAACAGGATGATGTGGTGATATGTATTTCAAAGAGTGGTAATACGCCTGAAATTAAGGTATTGGTACCGCTCCTAAAAACGGGTGGAAATAAATTAATAGCATTGGCAGGAAATACAACCTCTTACCTTGCATCGCAGGCAGATTATATATTAAATACTTTTGTTGAAAAGGAAGCCTGCCCTAATAATCTTGCTCCAACATCGAGCACTACAGCGCAGCTGGCAATGGGGGATGCATTAGCGGTATGTTTACTTGATTACAGAGGATTTTCAAGCAAAGATTTTGCAAAATATCATCCGGGGGGAGCTTTGGGAAAAAAATTGTATTTGAAAGCTGGCGATATTGCAGTTCAAAATCAAAAACCACAGGTAAAGCCGGACGACTCAATAAAATCGGTTATCTTGGAGATTTCTTCTAAACGTTTAGGAGCTGCGGCTGTGATAGATGCTAATAATGAGCTCGCAGGTGTGATTACAGACGGTGATTTACGCAGGATGCTGGAAAAGGCAGATTCTATTATAACCTTAAAAGCATCGGATATTATGAATAAGAATCCCAAAAAAATTGAAGCAGAAGAACTGGCAATAAATGCAATGCAGTTGCTGGAGAAGAATAATATTACACAATTGATTGTTACTGATAAAGGCAGGTATATGGGTTTTGTGCATTTGCATGATTTGATAAAAGAGGGGATAATTTGATGACCAAACGAATAGCAGCCATAGTTCCTGCGTACAATGAGGAAACGGCTATTGAGGCTGTTGTTACCGGCATTAATGAAATAGCTAAATCGGAGCAGTTGGCAATAGATGTGGTGGTTGTTAATGATTGCTCAAAAGACCGTACAGCAATGGTAATAGCCGGTCTTCCATGTATTGCATTAAATCTTCCGATTAATCTGGGGATTGGAGGTGCTGTTCAAACAGGTTTTAAATATGCCTTGCAAAATGGTTATGATTATGCTATTCAGGTAGACGGAGATGGCCAACACCCGGCCTCTGAAATTCCAAAAATTGTAAAAGCCGCTGTTGACAATAGTTTTGATGTGGTAATTGGCTCCCGTTTTATTTCCAATGAAGGTTTTCAATCGTCAACAATACGAAGGGTAGGAATTAGCTATTTTAAATGGTTAAACCGTTTGTTGCTTGGAATAATAGTTAATGATAGCACTTCAGGCTTTCGTTTGATTAACAGGGAAGTGCTAAAAGTAGTAGCGGAGTACTATCCTGATGAATATCCTGAACCGGAAGCTATTGTAGTGTATTCTCTTAAAAATTTTAAAATAGGAGAAGTTGCTGTAACCATGAAAGAGCGCCAGGGCGGAGTTTCTTCAATAGGCACATTTGCTTCGATATACTATATGCTCAAGGTTACATTAGCAATTATTTTTACATTTACACGAATGAAATTTAGAAAATGATTCTTTGTTAATGGTTATTGGGTTATCAGTTAATAATGCGAATTAGGGGTTGAATGAAAGACACATTGTGGGTAGGTCATTTCGAGTTTATCGAGAAATCAGGGTAGCAATAGGCCAACATCATCAAATGCCTCGCGCACGTTTCTCGATAAACTCGAAATGACCACCACACAAAATTTTTTCTTTAACACAATAACTGATAACTGATAACCGAATACCCCCCAAAATGGCAAAAATTCAAATCATAGCAATAACAATTAGTTTACTGTTTTTGCTTTATATTGTGCGTTTAATTATAAAAGGAAAACTACGTGAGGAGTATTCTATTGTATGGATTGTTTGTACAATTGTATTGATTCTGTTTTCATTTTGGCGGAATGGTCTTGAACTGCTTGCTACAATACTTGGCGTATATGAAGCACCTAACCTGATATTTACAGGAGCTATATTTGCTATATTTATTTATCTTTTGCATTTAAGCATAGTGGTTTCGAAGTTACATTCGCAAAATAAACAACTGGCACAGGAGATAGCCCTGCTTAAAGAGGAATATATCAGAAAAAAAGAAATAAAAAACGCTGCTGTCACTAAAGAATCTTAACGTATAATTAATTGAAAAAACTTGCAGTTATAAACGGATTAAGAGGGTATGCTATTCTTGGAGTAATTTATTTTCACCTGATAGGTGTTTTTTTTAACCGTCCGGGCTGGGTAACTTATTATATAGGCGATATCCCCATATTCCCATTGACTTATTTAGGACATGGCTGGTTGGGCGTTGATTTGTTTTTTATTCTTTCGGGTTTTGTGTTGTATTTGCCATATGCAACAGGCAGTAGAACACTTGTAACCAAAGATGATTTGTGGGGTTTCTATAAAAACCGTGCGGCACGTTTGATGCCTTTGTATTATACTGTTGTAATCATCTCTGTTATTTTTATTGTACGCTGGTCGCATGTCCATGACTGGGCTTTCTGGAAAGAAATGCTGCTCATGTTTACTGTTACTTTTAATTTTACAAAAGAGACGTTTATACCTCAATGCAATTATGTGTTATGGTCACTGGGCATAGAAGTATTGTTTTCAGTATTATTTCCGATATTAATATGGGGAATTGCAAAAAGAGGTATTGTAAGATTTTCTCTGATTATATTTTACTTCAGTTTTATTGTAAGGATGGTTTCCTGCATGTATCCTGAGTATAATGTAGCGGCACACTTAAACATGATTAAAGACAGCATTTTTGGCCGTTTAGACGATTTTATTGTTGGAATGCTGTTATGCCACTGGTTCGTAACAGGATGGAAACAGGCCTGGTTTGAAAAATATACTATTGCTTTATTTGTATTTTCAATGATAATAATTACGTTGGGATGTTATTTCTCTGATTATGTTTTTCTGCATCTGGTTCCTTCATACTATGAACCCATGATTAATACGGTATTCCAATTGGGTTTTGGAACATTAATGTTGTCACTGCTATATATGGAAAAAAATGTGTTGCGTTATTTGTTTACCAATAAATTTCTGCAATTGTCCGGAATGATGTGTTATAGCTTATATGTATGGCATGGTAATATGCGTATGGTATTTATGGCTGATTATTCAGCATTGCGTATCATCAGCTATTATTTTTTCTTGTTTGCCCTGTCTTTCTTTACCTACAGGTACATTGAATTTGGCAATAAAAAACTGAAAGATATATTGCCGAAATAGGGGGGTGACTCCTTTCATTTTTATTAATTTTTTATGTCGAACCAGGTATTTATATGCAAGGATGGCTTCATAAATCACGTTTATGAAGGAGATCAAACGTATGAAATTGTCATGCATGATGTTGAAAAAATCATTCTGTTATCAAGGGAGTTTCGCGATAACAATAAACCGGTTAAAGTATTGGTAGATTATACCAATATTGGAACTGCTGATGCGGGAGCACGAAAGGCTGGTGGTGATGCCATTAAAATATTAATTGATTATGATAAAATTGCTTTGTTTGGGACAAAAGCCTGGCATACCCTTATGGCCAATCTTATTATTCTTGCAACGGGCCGAAGCGCAATAGTAAAAGTGTTCGAAACAAGAACGGAAGCAATTAACTGGCTTAATAAATAATATAACATCTACCGAAACTACCCGCTACAGACTACTGTTAAGGCAATCTTGTGACGCAAAATCTGAGGTCTGATAAGCTGTACGCTCATAGACCTGTCAGGTTTATGATTAACACAGCGCTACCTTTTAATTCGAAAGCGTTAATCTTAAACTAACACCGGCATTGGTATTGGTAGTTGGGAAAGAATTTGATACCACAGGCTTATTGATGATACGATCATAAAAAAAGCGTATATTGATTCGTTCATTGATCACATAATCGGCCGCTAATTTTATAGATATAATATTTGTTCCTCCTGTAGCCTGACTCACCTGTTCTACAATACGTCTGATAACAGTCTGGTTTTTCCGGAACGACAAATCACATTTTAAATTTAAATCACTCTTAATCGGTTTGCCTTTAATCGTTATTTTCTTCCCTAAACTTACATCCTTAATGCGGTATCCGGTACCTACAACAATTTCACTTCCGGCCACCTCGGTAATGGTCTTACTCGTCAGGCCAAGTGATAAATTCCGATCCTTTTTGTATTCACAATTTATCAGTATGCTGTTATGAAGAGTAATATCCACTTTAACAAGCGGGCTCCACTGCTCAGAAATGGTAACTGTATTAATAAGATCTTTTACCAGGAAGTTAGGGTTATTAGAATAGCTTGAAACAGCTTCTTTTACAGCTGTATAACCATCATTGTCAGGATCTTTGTATAACAGGTTAGAAGTATAACTACCTACATTGTAAGTGGAACGGTAAGCATGGCTTAATGTAATAGATTTAAAATATTTTTTTAACAGTTCTATCTTGGATAATCCATCATACGTTGCGCGCCAGTTGGGTTTAGGTAGTACAGGAAAAGCTGTTAAACCCACAGAAAGAGGATTTGTGCCTGAATAAGCAGCTAAAAATGCAGGAATCAGTATAGCTTGCGATGTAGGATTGTACCCCTCTGCAAAACCATTGATAGTAGTTAGTGATGAATCATTCTCCGCCCCCAAACGTTTTGATATTTCTGACCGTGAATTTAAGAAGGCGCTGAATGTTTCATTTCCATTCTTAAAAGATGTTTTGTATGTTAAAAATGACATGCTGAAATTACCGGTTTCTATAGGCGATTCAGATTTAAAATGATCAGTTATGGTACCATCGTCTAATGTATCATTCACTTTCCACCTGAAAAATTCATTTTTGTTTCTGGTTGTTGTTCGTACACCTGTTACTTCTATCTTCAGATCCGGTATAGGCTCTATATTGGCTTTTATATTCAGATTCTGGCTGCTTGTTTGAACAAATGGCGTGTTTAAAGAGCGGGTTTTCACTAACCAGTTATTTTCTACAGCTATTGGCCGTATATCCTTCTGATCACCTAAAATAAAACCAGGGGTAGGACCTGCGAAATTAGCATCCATTCCCATCATATTGGTAAATTGGCCATATCCGGGAAGTATAGTTCCATTATTCATGGAATAAGTTATATTCACGTTCTTTAAACTCATTACTACACGTGCAACATATTCAAATATTGGCGATAGATTAACATTCTTCTTGGTGGTATCTTTTGCTTCAGTAGTATTTGTTTTATTTTTTGGCGGAGCCGGCTTGTTGTTTTTGCCACTGCCCTTACTTCCTTTTTGATTTATTCTTTTGAAGTAAGGAATTTTATTATACAAAGTAACCATATTCATCTGTCCGGTATATTGTATCGCGCGCGAGTTTTGAATAGTATTACCCAAAGTGTCAGCATTAAATGGAGCTCTTATCCAGTTATAGGTTCCTGTGTATCGTACTGATGCAGTAGTAAAATCCATTAGAGGCAACTTGTTAATGGGTACAGCATAGTTGACATTCAACTGATGATTGTATTGAGTAGTTTTCCCTAAGTCAAGAAAATTATTGATAATCGTATCCTTTTTCTCTTTAGTGTCAAGTGCTCCGTATGGCTCCAGAATACGAGCTTCATTGGTAGCAACAAAATCGAGTTTAAGACCTTTTGTTATATCATACTTAAAATCATAGTTGCGGTTCATTGTGAATCGTTTGTTATAAGTAGGTATAACGAGCATTTCTCCTTCAGTTATATCTCGTGTTTTCATAGTATTATAACCTCTTTCAATATCCGTTGAAAAACCCAGCTTATTGGGAAAAAGATAAAAATTAACATCCTTAATGAGCAACAAATATTTGGATTTCAGTAATTTAGATTTTGCAAATGGTTTAATATTTTTAGGACTGGGCGAATAGCTATACATTAACCCGGCTTTATAATTCCTTGTAGAGTCATAGTCAACATTTACATTTCTTTTGAATATTTCACTGAATGAATAAGATGCTGCCCAGTTTTCAATATCATAAATATGGCCCTTTTTGGAGTTCTTACCTTTACTCTTTTTTACATTGGTAAAATTGATGCTCCTTCGCTTTGTATAATCCTGTGTTGCCCATTTTAATGAGTCACGGGCAGCTTTTGACAGGTTAGGATCTTTTAACTGTGGTACTAAAAGAATATCCGGATCAAGCGGATTATATTGAGGTGTAATAAATGACTCAGAATAACCAAGAAACATAGGTATCTGAATATTTGCATCTGTTGGCAGAAATTTTCCAAGTTCAAAACTGGATGTTATATCATATTGTTTTAATGTTGCCCTTTTTCGCTGACTTACTTTGTTTTCAATACTTCCAAAGCCTGGCGCATAATAATTTCCGGACAGTGATAACGTACCAAAGTCGGCTAACTTAGCAGTTACCCGGGCATTGGCTGCTCCTCCTCCCGATTCGTCAAAATCGGTTAAACGTAATTCATTTACCCATACCTGCCCGCATTTTGATAAACCATCATCGGCATCACCCATACCTGCCTTTTTTGGGTTTCTTATGCCTATCATTATTGTTTTAACAGCGCTTAAATTAGGGTTTCCTTTTACACTTATCTTTCGTGTTCCATCCATAACGGAATATTCAGAAGTTAAACTTTGGTTGGCAGCATTTCGCTCTAATTTGGTCGTTTGTAATTTACCAAACTCCAGAACCATATCATTCGCTTCCGGCCATACACGATATTGGTCATCCAGATTGGTTCCATTGTAATACCCGGGAGGAGTTACCTGTAAAGGAATATCATACTCATAATAATTATCCGTATAATCAGTACCTAAACGGATGAATACATGCAAATCATTGTTATTTAAAGGTGTACTTGTAGTTGACCCTTCAGCATGAATAAACATTCGTAGTTTCTTGTAGGAACGTACATCCAAATCCACATTTTTAAAAGCAGCTCTTCCATCTCCATCTTTCAGATCACAAACGGTAAGTGCTAATGCCTGCTCATTTAGTGCCAATAAATTGGCTGATGCTACATTTATCTGACGATTGATATTTGGAGGTAATACATAATTTACAGGTTCTTTGCTTCCATTTTCTTCAATGCTTACGGCTGCAACATTAAACAAAGTAGTAGCTTCATCATTTGGAATGTAAATACCCGGCTGTAACAGGTCAAAACCATATTTCCGCCATTCTGTTCTTACCAACTCCAGGCGTGCAAAACGTAAAACAATGGGTTTATCAACGCCTTTTATAAACATACGTATAAAGCGGATGGATTGAAAATTTTCAATGGAACCAACCTTTTGTTCCGGTGTTTTGATAGGTATTTTAAACTGGTACCAGTTAATTGGTTTTGAAACTCCGTTTTTAATGTTTTGTCCGTTTGTAGGAAATACATTTGTTATATAATTAGTACCAACACCTGATGCAAAATCATTAGGCTTTAAACTAATATGATACTGGTAATATCCCTCAGCCGTACTTAAATTATTATCACGGTTAATATCCTCAACATTGGGTGTCAGAGAGGCTGATGTAGGATAACTTTCAGGCGACTGCTCTGTAGTGCGTGAATTGCCTTCCATACCATTGAACTTTTTATACCTGTCCAGCGCTTTAACATTGGCGTTATCATAATCAGTCCCTCTGAAATAGTGAAAATCATCAGCCGAAGGGTCGGCACTTATTTCGGAATAGGCCGAAGGTGATACGATTCCCTGAACAGTATTCAAATAATTGCTGAAAAAAGTTTGTTCAGTGATACTTGATGTTGTTGTTGGTGTTGGTGATGCAATACCATCCAAACCTACATCCTGATATGGGCGTTCAGCCGGGTCGTTATTGAATGTGTTTAATAGAGGTTGTACAGCAGGAACAAGCCCCCAATCAGTAGCTACAGTGGTAGTAGGATTGGCAGGTGTTGGTAATCCATTTTCTGCGCTTTTATAATTATCTCGCAGAATATCTTCTGAAACATTACCAATATTAAAATATAAATCACCGGTGGTGCTTGGCCCGCTTGGATTAAGGGTAACATTATCGCTGTTAAAAGGATCCATCAGCCAGAACTGTATATATTCCACATTTGCAGCCTGGAAGTCATTGGTTTGGATAGAACGCATAATACCAGCCCAGCGTGTTTCGGGAGAGTTCAGTTTTCCATTGGCATCCAAACCGGCTGATATTCCGGAAATCGGTGCTGCATCATAATTGTAGGGGCCTTTTTCATTCGGATAATAAGCCAGATCAAACATAGCAATATTTGATGGCACGCCTGTAGGGAGAGGTCGGTTAGGAAACACTTCTGTTTCAGGGACTTCCCGAACTAAGTTGTTAGACATATCATCATCCGTAATATTGCCTGGTGTTAATCCTGTAGTCTGACGTATAAACATGGGGTCTAATACGTACCAGGCAAGTTTTGCGCGGTTATATCCATACGCTAAGCTGTCGGATAAATCACCTTCAGGAAATAAGTTGGTGGTGCCAGGTCCGGCCTGACCCTGAGGAGTGCTGGCAATAGTCCATGAGCTTTGTGATCTTAAATCAATAGTAGACTGGCTTCCTTCAAAATCATCAATATAGGAATTACCGTTTTTGCCAATGGCTTTATTATGGCCGGGAACAAGATAAGCGTATTCTGCAGCAGCATTAATAGTACTCATCTCTTTGGTATCAATAAAAGGTATTTTATCAATCAGCCGGGTTAAAAATGGTGCTTCGGTACGATAGTTTCCATCTAATCCCCATATTGTATTCGACATGGCTTCGTCACCAATATTAACCTTTTGTGTTATAGGTCGTTCTGTTAAATTCATTACTGTAGCTCCCAGGTTAAAGTCATTATTAACTTTGTAGTCGAGGTGGGTGGCAAGCAGGGTTTTTTGTTGAATGGCAAATAACGCATTACTTTCAAGTGATATTTTAATAGGGGTTCCTGAATTTAAAATACCATCGTTAATGATTTTTACACGTCCTAATGTATAATCAACAGTATAATCTACATTTTCTGTAAGCTGAATGCCTCCGGCAGTAACTGTAACAGAACCCTGAGGCACATTTGGCGAGCCTAATGAAATGTCAGAGCTGGAAGAGGATTGGTATTGTCCTCTGAACTTAAAGCGGTTCAAATTTGGAAATTGTTGGGCTACAGTTCTGGTTGAGTCATACAACTGATCAAAAACATAGCTGTTTGCCAAATTCGGATCGTTGAATTGCAGGCGCAAATAATCCCCGAATGGTTCAACAACAGGAAAAATAACCCGTCCATTGTTTGCATTGATGGTTACTCCATCAATAAAATCAAATAAACCATCTGAAATATGATCATTTTGTTGATTTAGTTTGTCGACACGTAATACCTGAATAAGCGGTTTTCCACTGATATTTGTTTCATTTGTAGGAACAGGCAGGTAGTTAATATAGGTACCGGTTTGTAAGTTATTATAAAAAATATTCAACTTAAAGTCTTGTGAATTAACTTGATATGCCCCAATGGAATAGATATTTTTCATCATCAGGTTCCACATCGGGTGGCGGGTATTAACAGCGGTGCTTTTCAGCATTTTAGTAATTAATGCCTGCGGTGCGCTGATACCACCATCAGAAAATTCGCCTACCTGGTATACTTCACCATTAAGTGTGTATTGAAAAGCAACTGAAAGAATCTGGTCAGGATTTAACTGTTGATTTAAGGAAATATAACCGAGCTTTGCATTGAGCGTATATTCTGTGGGTTGTAATTTTCTTGCAGAAGCAATCATTTCAAAATTAATAGTCTGCCGCATCGTTTCCCCTGAAAGTGTTTTAATCCTCGAAACGGCTGTATTAAAAGCTCTCACTAAAGAATCTGAATAAAGATGGCTGTATAAATCGTTTTGACCATTAAATGGCAATGCGGAGGGATGCAGATCGTGTACATAGGTTTGATCGGCAGGTATATGTGTGCCATCTTCTGCCAATTCGGATAAGGCAACTATGCTGCGGATATCATTTGTAGAGTTATTGGTATTGGAAATCCATACCTCTATACGGCTAATATTTACACCCGAATTTACAAAAGGCAGGCTTACTAAGGCTGTATTGTATTGGTCGCGAAAATAGTGTGAAAGGAAATAGTGTTTATTAGCTTCATAATTATCAGCTTCAATTTCAAATTTGCTTACCTGTGCTCCACCAGTAACTTCAACCTCTGATTTTTTACCTTTTTGCTGGGATGCTAAAGCTGTAACCGTCAATCTGCCAAACTGAAGCTGGGTTTTCACACCAAAAAGAGTCTGGCTACCGGTTATCAATGAACCATTTAAAGGGAGACTTACATTCCCTGCCTCTATTTTTTTGATAATATCATCTTCGTCACCTGTATATGCCAGCTTCATCTGGTTTTCAAAATCAAACATAGCTTCCGTATTATAGCTGGTAGTTAAGCTTAGTTTTGTTCCGATTTTACCTATAACGTTTAACTGGATGCGCTCATTAAAATCAAAAGTATTAACCTTTCGGTTTCTTACTGGTATGGCAGGGTTTTCTGTTTTTGTACCATTGTAAGCAAATATTAATTCGGCTGAGCCGTTTGGACGAATGTCAACAGTATTACCACCAAATATACGGTCGAATATTTCACCACCTACATTCAATTTGGGGATAGAAGGTTTATTTTGATTGTTTTGCGACTCGGCATCAGAACGGGCATTCCAGTATTTTTTTACCTGTTTTTTGAACATATAGTTCTGATACTCTTCACTTTCCATATATGTAGGGGGGCGGTAATTCATTCCACCCATACTTTGGCTAATAGTATAGTTGCCTGTAGTAGGATCGTACTCCACATCGGTTTTAATATTGGATGGGTCATTTAGTTTTAACCCTCCTGAGTTGGGATAATTTAAAGGGTCACCGGTAGATTCGTCCTGGAAATCATAATGAAGCGGTACTGGTGTACCATTTCCGTTGGTTTCAGGGGTGTCAATAACAAAATCGGGCTGGGGAATTTCATTGGTAACAGAAGCGCGTATTGCATGTTTATAAGAACTGACTTTTGCGTCAGAGCCAACAATCAGTGACAACAATCCTGCTGATAAGCCTCCTACAACTATGTATTTCGTATACGCCTTTGTCAAAACTTATAAATCAATCAGTAAAGGTTAATAATTTTTTATGCTTAAAGGCATAATATCATTAATAAGAATTTGACAACTTGTGTAGCGTAACAAATTGATTTTAAGTCTTTTAATATTTTGTTTTAAAGATTTTTAAGTGCTGCTTTGATAAGCTGTTCCACTGTTTGTCCTGTACCTTCTGTTTTAATAATTTTATCCAGTACTTTATCAACGGTCGACTTATTAAAACCTAACATCACAAGGGCAGATAACGCTTCTTGTTTTAAAATATTGTTTGGGGAAACAAAAAATTCTGTGGCAGTTGTAGTTTTTCCTATCTTATCTTTTAAATCAACGATGATTCGTTGAGCAGTTTTTTCTCCTATCCCTTTTACACTTTTGATAAGTGCTACATTGCCTGTTGCTATGGCATTTTGTATTTCAGCAGCAGTTAATGAAGATAACATCAGCAGGGCACTTGTTCCTCCAACCCCTGAAACAGAAACCAGCTGGCGGAACAAGCTGCGTTCAGCTATATCAGCAAAGCCATAAAAACGAGGCATATCATCGCGAACATACAATTGTTCGGTGTACAATTTACATTTTTCGCTGTCGCCAATTTTGCTGAATGTGTTCAGGGATATTTGCATGACATAACCTACTCCAGCAGCATCAATTACAGCATAGGTAGGTGTTTTTTCGACTAATTTTCCTTCAATGTGGTTAATCATATATACCTTTCGGGGGTTGGGGGAGAGGTGCTATTTCCTCGCCTGAGCGTCTACTACCGCAATGGTAATCATATTTACAATTTCACGTACCGAACTACCCAGTTGCAATATATGAACAGGCTTTTTCATACCAATCAGAATAGGGCCTATTGCTTCTGCCCCTCCCAATTCTTGCATAAGTTTATAAGCTATATTACCGGAGGCCAGGTTAGGGAAAATGAGTGTATTTGCCTTTTTATCAACCAGTTCTGAAAAAGGAAACTGTTCTTTTAATAATTCCCTATTGAGTGCAAAATTGGCCTGAACTTCACCATCTACTATCATACCTGGATAATTTTTATGAAGTATTTCAACAGCATCGCGCATTTTATTTGGTACTTCACCATCGGCAGAACCAAAGTTTGAATACGATAATAATGCAATACGGGGAGTAATATTAAATTCTTTAACGCTGTTTGCTGTAAGAACAGTTATATCTACCAGTTCCTGAACAGAAGGGTCTACATTCATTGTTGTATCAGCAAAAAAGAAAGGGCCTTGCTTTGTATTAAGAATATACATTCCTGCAACACGTTTTATATCTTCCTGCACTCCAATGATTTGCAATGCTGCGCTGATGGGGTCAGAATATTTGCGGGTGAGGCCTGAAATCATGGCATCAGCAACTCCGGTTTCCACCATCATAGCACCAAAATGGTTACGTTCACGCATAATTTTTCGGGCTTCATACAAGGTAAAGCCTCTACGTTTACGTTTGTTGAAAAAAATGTCACCGAAACGCATTCTCCGGTCTTCTTCAGCAGCACTTCGCGGATCTATAATAGGTATATCCGCCAAACCGAGATTATGTTCCTCAATTAATTTCTTTATTTTGTCTATATCACCTAACAATATAGGTTTAGCAACGCCCTCATCAGCAACCTGTTGTGCAGCTTTTAAAATCTTGTAATGATCTGCTTCTGCAAATACAACCCGTTTAGGATTTTGTTTTGCTTTACTGGTTAAGCTGCGTATTAGTTTGTTATCGAGTCCTAAGCGATTGATTAACTGTTGTTTATAGTCTTCCCAGTCGGTGATTTTATGCTGTGCAACTCCTGATTCAATGGCGGCTTTGGCTACAGCAGGCGCCACATTATAAATCAACCGTGAATCTATTGGTTTGGGAATAATATATTCCGGCCCAAAGGTTATATTTTTAGAATCGTAGGCCAGGTTTACCGCATCCGGTACAGGCTCTTTAGCCAGCTGTGCAATGGCATATACTGCTGCCAGTTTCATTTCTTCATTTATCTGAGTAGCTCTTACATCCAATGCCCCCCGGAATATGAAGGGAAAACCAAGCACGTTATTCACCTGGTTGGGATAATCACTTCGTCCAGTTGCCATGATGATATCCGGCCTTGCCGCCATAGCATCAGCATAAGGAATTTCAGGGTTGGGGTTGGCCAAAGCAAAAACAATAGGATATTTCGCCATTGATTGTATCATTTCCTGGTTAACAATATTTCCTTTTGAAAGCCCAACAAAGATATCAGCATCCTTTATAGCTTCGCTTAATGTTTTTACTGTTTTATTTGAAGTAACAAAAAACTTTTTTTGCTCATCCAGGTCGGTACGTTCTTCACTCAAAACACCTTTGCTATCGAGCATAATGATGTTTTCTTTTTTAGCTCCAACTGCAATATATAATTTAGCACAGGATATGGCAGCAGCTCCGGCCCCATTTATAACTATTCTTACCTGATCTATTTTTTTACTGGCTACTTCACAAGCATTTAACAAAGCTGCTGAGGATATAATGGCAGTACCGTGCTGATCGTCATGCATCAATGGAATATTTAGCTCTTTTTTTAACCTGGATTCAATCTCAAAACATTCAGGTGCTTTGATGTCCTCCAGGTTGATACCTCCAAAGGTTGGGGCAATAGCTTTTACTGTATTCACAAACAGGTCAATATCTGTTGCATCTACCTCAATATCAAACACATCAATATCGGCAAAAATTTTAAAAAGTAAACCTTTTCCTTCCATTACCGGTTTAGAGCCCAAGGCACCGATATTGCCTAATCCAAGAACAGCAGTTCCGTTAGATATTACAGCTACCAAATTGCCTTTGGCTGTATATTTATATACATCTTCCGGATTTTTTTCAATCTCCAGACAGGGTTCTGCAACACCGGGTGAATAAGCTAACGTTAAATCGCGCTGTGAGCTATGGGGTTTGGTGGGTATAACTTCAATTTTTCCAGGCCGGCCTTGTGAATGGTAATCTAAGGCTTCCTGCTTTCTTAATTTTGACATTTTCTAAAAAAATTTGTGGATTGCGAATATAACAAAAATACCTGCGAATCCCGATAGCTATCGGGACGAATTTTTGCGAATTACGAGTTGTCTACTGTTAAGTTGCTTATTGCCAACTGCCACCGCCACAGTCAATAATTATTTTTTGATTATACATTTTTTTCCCATCATTAACTTTCAGGAAATAGATACCTTTTGGAGCATCTGATATGTTTACTTCATTGGTTAATTGTGAGTTAAATGTTGATTGATAAACTTTTTCTCCCAGTATATTGTATATTCCAAAGGCACAATTCTTAAATCCTGCATCCGTTTTAATAATAAAATTTCCACCAGAAGGGTTAGGCATTATTTCTATTGATTTTAATAAGGTTTCTGTTTCTCTAATATTGGTAGAGTTAATATTGTAACAAGCCGAAGTATCTGAACACCCGTTAATAGTAATCACTACAGCATAATTACCAGGAGCAGTTGGTATAAAACTCTGATTAGTTTCACCTGTAATTGCTATATTTCCATTACAGTTTATCCATTGATAAGCATCTGCAAAAGCATTTGCAGTAAGGATTCCGCCAAAATCCAGCACAGTAGTATCTATAATAGGTATTGTTACGCTTATTGTTTGTGCGGATGAAGATCCGCAAGTATTATTTGCAGTCACGGAAATGATTCCGCTTGCAACGCCTGAAACGGTTGCAATAGATGTTGTGGAAGAAGAGCCTGTCCAGCCCGAAGGTAATGTCCATGTATAACTTGTTGCATCACTTACTGTGGCGATGCTGTATGTGTTTGAGCTTCCGGAACAGACAGTTGTGTTACCGGTTATAACAGAAGGTGTTGGAGGAACGGCATTATTTACAGTAACTGGAACAGGTGCTGAAGTAGCTGTACATCCGCCATTAGTAACTGTTACTGTATATGAACCGGAAGAGTTGATTGTAATAGCCTGGGTTGTATCACCATTTGACCAGAGATTTTCGGCAGAAGCACTGGAAGTAAGTATTACGTTACCTCCCTGGCAGAATAAGGTTGAGCCATTGGGTGTGATGGTAGGAACGGGTGGAGTAGTTGCTACGTTAATATAAGCTGTTTTAACAAGCGTGTCTGCCCCTATTGAATTAATAACGATTAAGGTTACGTCATAAGTTCCCTGAGTATTGTAGGTTACACTTGGAGAAGAGCTATTGCTCGTGGAAGGGGTGCCTCCCGGGAATGACCATTGCCATGCAGTAGGAGTATTAAGACTGTTATCAGTAAATAGTACTGTTTGGCCTGTACAAGTTGTAGAATCTGAGGCTGAAAAATTTGCTATAGGGGGAAAATAAACACATTGGTTGTATTGATTCCAGGAATAGCCATCACCATTACCCCCAAAATAAGCATAATAGGCTGGTGGGATTTGCGTACAAGAAGTATAATTAGCATTATCTGCACTTTCTCCTCCTCCAACACCACCAAAATAAGCATAGTAAGAGAGAGGGGTTTGGTTGCATGTATTATAGTTGACAGTATCTATAATTTCCCCATCTCCATTACCGCCAAAATAAACATAATAAGACAATGGAGTTTGGCTGCATGAATTGTAGTTGGTCATATCCATACATCCCCCATCTCCATTGCCTCCGAAATAGACATAGTAAGATATTGGTAGTTGGGTACAGTAATTATAATTAATGGTATCCTGTATTGCCCCACCTCCACTACCTCCGTTGTACTGGGCAAAAGAAGCATTGTATGTCAACAAGAAAAAAGCAAGAACCCTTAGAAAAAAGATTTTCATGTTTTGACGGAATCAATAAATTATTTTTTATCTCACACCTCTGCCACCTTGATTTTTATTTCGCGATGTAGAATAGGTTACTTGTCGATTAGATACGGTCATAGCAATGTTTGATGTAGTACTAAATGATCCTGCACGAGCTGTAACATTTACACTTGAAGGCCAATTAGTAGCATCTCCAAAACCACTGGCATTAATAGTTCCATCTCCTAAAATGCCATTAAAAGTGGTTAAGCTGATAGATACAGAAAATTCCAGAACATTCCCTCCCAGATCAAGAGCCCCGTAATAAGCAGCTCCTGAAGAGCTTCTTCCTGATGAACCGGTAGCTGCATAACCCACTCTTACCGGCCCCGTCATAGCATTGTTATAATTACACAATCCTGTAGCGGTATTACTAAAGCCCTCACTTGCAGTTCCTGCATTTATCAGATTCGCTGAATTTACCGCAGTAATAGTTGTATTTCCCCATGGATACTCTCCTGGAAGTGGTGTAAGCGGGCCTCTGCATATTTTTTCAAATTCTATATCTGTCATAGGTCTTAGTCCAGCCCAATCAAGGTATGCGGTTACATCGGCTAAACTGAGATAATTACAAGCAATATTTTGTCCATCATCACTACTGTTAAAAGCATTCCCCGAATTCAGATTACAACCATAAACAGCAGGATCAGCGCCATTACTAGAGGTCATTGTAGCAATGCCATTTCTGTCGGTTCCTGAATTAACTAATGCGTAGGTACCGGCAGCACTCGTTGGCGCATTTGTTGTCCGGTTAACCTGTTGCGATAAAGTAAGTGAATTTAAAAAATCAACATATTGTTGTTGAGACAGTTCATATTTCATACAATAAAAAGAATTGGTTCCCATTGGATAACTACTGGGAAGTGTATATTGATAGGAAGTGCTATTGCCACTATACCAATAATACACACTCGTACCGCTTGATTGGTTGGTTGCAGTAATTTGCCTTTGTATAAAAGTATAATCATAGTTGTACCCATCACCTATATAAAAGTCTCCGGAAGGCACATTTACCATTTCAATACCTAATACCTTGTAATTATAGGTTCCGGGAGTGATGTTCATTTTCAGTGTAACAGAAGTGTTGGAAATGTTTCCTGCTCCAATAGCAGCCCTACGTATAAATACACCTTTACCATCACTCATGGCATCCACTTGTAAGGGGCTACCCGCAGTGTGATCGGTAGATAAGGTACTTAAATTTGCATGAGCCCATTCTCGTGTAGCACAATCTTGGTATTTTACTATTACCCACACAGCATCCCTATTATTAGGAGCCGTATTCACATTCCAACTGTTTTCCCAGCTGATATTGAATGTAATATTGCTGCCCGATACAATTGAACCTGAGATGTTTAGGTTGTTAGCAGTTGTGTGTTGTATACTTGCTAAAAAAACAATTATTGCAAGTAATCTTTTTATTTGTGTTAGAATCTGATTCATTTTGTGTTTATTTGGGTTTAAATTAAATTTTAAATTGAAAAATTTGGTTAAAAAAAATTTTTATTTTGTTATCACAAGTTGTCTTACTTCATTATGCTCTTCAGAAATAACTTTTAAAGAATATACCCCCTGCTCTAATATAGATAAATCAATACTATTTGAAGCTATGGATGTTTGTTTAGAATAAACTAATTTACCAAGCGCATTATATATTTGAATGACTGTTTTTTTATCCGAATTAAAGTCAATCATAAAAATACCTGTTGAAGGATTTGGGTATATTTTTACTTTCGATAAAGTCCATGTTTCCATAGCAGTAGTGGTGATGTTATAACAAGCTGAAGTATCAGAACAGCCATTAAGGGTAATCACCACAGCATAATTACCAGAAGCAGTTGGCATAAAGCTTTGGTTGGCTGCCCCAGGAATTGTTATATTCCCATTACAGTTTATCCACTGATAAGTTACTCCGGCAGCATCTGCAGTAAATGTTCCACCTGATTGAGAAACGGAAGTATCTACGCTATCGGCTGTAACGACAATAGCGGATGAGGTGGCTGTACAGCCACCCAGAGTAACTGTTGCTGTATAAGAACCGGAAGAGCTGATTGTAGTTGTTTGAGCCGTATCGCCATTCGACCATAAATTTCCGGTGGAAACATTGGATGTAAGGATAACATTCCCTCCCTGACAAAATGCGGTTGGCCCATTTGCTGAAATAGTTGGCGCAAGTGGAGCTGTTGCTACTGTGATGTAAGCTATTTTAACAAGCGTGTCTGCCCCTATTGAATTAATAACGGTTAAGGTTACGTCATAAGTTCCCTGAGTATTGTAGGTTACACTTGGGGCAGCAGCTATGCTTGTAGATGGTGTACCACCGGGAAATGACCAGTACCAGGATGTAGGAGCATTAAAGCTGTTGTCAGTAAATAGTACTGTTTGACCTGTGCAAACAGTGGAATCAGAAACTGAAAAATTTGCTATAGGTGAAACCGTAGGAATTGCACAATCTATTTGGAAAGTCTGGCTGTAAGCAGCTGTAGATTCAGCATTTACCAGTACAAAAATGGAGTCTCCGGCATTTAAGTTAATGGTTGTAATGTTGCCTACGTTGCTTTTATACCCTAAGCAAGTCCAGCCACTGCTGCTGCATCCGTTGACTGCATTCTTATATAAATATTCTACATAGTTGGAAGAGGAAGCGGCCGTAGTTTTAAACTGATAGGTGCCTGTGGAAGGGGCTATAAATTTATAGATTTGCTCTGTGCCACCCTGCCCTGAAATGTAGTAACAACTGGTGCTCACACCATTGGGGTAATTAGGATCGCCATAACCACCACTTGTCTGAAAAGTTACTCCTGTTCCGCAGCTTATGGTTTGTATGGATGTACATGCATAAGGTATTCCACAAGATAGTTCAAACGTTTGACTGTAGCTGCTGG
>JAHEXZ010000144.1 GCA_023251835.1 Bacteroidota bacterium
GAGTCGCAGCCTAAAAAATAGCTCTACAAAACACGTTAAATTAATTTCAGAGAGCTTTTAAAAAGAAAATTTATTGATCTTAAAAGAGAAGGTAGGTTTTTTCACAACCTGACGTTTTGCAAGCAAGCGCAGGCGGCATTTGAAACACAAACCTGTCTACTTGCATAAAAGGTTATTCGAAGATATGAACTTTATTAAGCGGAGGCAAAATAAAAAAATGTCTGCGAAGCAGGCCTTAATTTATGCCGAAGCCCTTGCACTTCCTGCCGCTTGCGCTTGCTTGCTGTTATGTTACACAGGATTAAATCGAAGTTCCGCTGCGCTACTCTTCGTTTAATCCTTATATGTTACCAGCAGTTTTTTTTCAAGGTTGTGGTATCTCTGTCGTTACAAAGTCTGTCGCTAATTTTTTAATTTCTTCGGGAAAAGAGCAGGCTTTTCTTGCTTTACTGTCAATATGAACACCTGTCAAAAAAGTAATGGCGGCAAGTTCATCGGTTTCACCGTTTCGCATTTCGTGAAAGAATTTTATTGATTTGTCGTTCAGTTCTGCAATGCCCGATTTTATATAGACTGTCATACCTGCCAACAACTCTTGTTTGTAAAAAGTCCGTTGCTCACCTGCTACCATTCCTCTGTTTTTTTGTTTGAAATATGTTGTTGTCAAACCGAAAAGTGATAGTAAGTTCCAAGTTGCCTCGTCAAATTTTCCTGCATACCACATTACATTCATATGTCCCATATGGTCGCAATGCCAAGGATAAATCACGCCTCTGTATGTCGTTCTCAATTTTTCCATAATTCACTAATAAATTTACTTGCTTTGTTAAAAACCGTTGCGGCAATACCTTGTTATAGGGCGTTTTTTCTGTCGTTACTGCTTTTATTTTTCAAAATTCAGAGCGATTTGTAGAAGTTGAGCTGTAGTCATTATTAGTTTTTATAATTTTAGCCTGAAACCAAACACAGGAAGTTTTTCCTGCATAAAATCCAAATCTTCCGACCTGCGGAATCCTAATTTTTCATACATCTTCCATGCTACTGCCATTGCTTTGGTAGTATGAATAACGACTTGTTGCAGTTTCAATTCCTTTGCCCTGATGATGCAATGCACCGTCAGCAATTTTCCTATTCCTGCACCTCTCGTATTTGGGTTTACCGCAAGCAGCCTGAATCCTGCCGCATTTTTTTCCTGTATAGCCGTGCCGCCTGAGCCATAGTATTGCATATTTCCGAAAAACACTACTGATCCATCTATATTTCCTGTTGGGCTCACTGCCACAAACAATTCAGTATCAGGTTTGGCGGTGAAGTCGCCAACATTTCGCAGCATACTGTAATATGAAGGCTGTTCATCTTCTTTAGGAAAGCCCTCCAATTGCGAATAGACCTGAACCATAAGTTGTCCTGCTGTACCATACTCTTCGGGTTTGGCATTTCTTATTATGTGTAATTCACTCTTCATGATTTGAAACTTTAATTTGCTGCTAAGATAAATAAATAGTTGACAAAGTCAACAAAATATTATTAACTTTCCAACATGAAATTAAAATATATAGAAGAAGTTAGGGCTTTCAGTCGATTTTATACGGTGTTTTTCGGGATATTGGACAAACGATTTTTGAAAAGCCGGTTTTCGCTTCTGGAAACCCGTGTAATGCACTGTGCTTATACAAAGGAGGGCATTTTGCCGTCTGAAATTGTAGCTGAGTTAAATATTGACAAGGGTTTTCTAAGCCGCATATTGGTAAGTTTGGAAAAACGGAAGGTCATTAAAAGAGTGCAGTCGAAAAAAGACGGACGGTCTGTTCAGATGTTTATCACCACTCTCGGCAAAAAAGAGTTTAAAAAACTGACAAAGGATTCCAACAATGAAGTTGCTGGGTTGTTGTCAAACTTATCGAATGCCCAATGCGAAATTCTTGTCAGGAAAATGAATGAGATAAAGCAGTTGCTGTCCGAAGGGTGATTAAATTAGCATTTGGCATTGCATTCATACTCATAATAAATATATCAGCATATAAATCGTGCGTGAGCAAAATTTTAGCTCTTTTATTTGCTACGGTGTTATATTGCAAGCGGATACTTTATCTTAATGATTATATCCCTGAGTGTAGCAATTTTCATGGGCCTTTGTTTTTTAGAGTTAATTAATAATGCGATCGATAATTGATTATAAATTGTTGCCATAAAGCGATTTTTGTCGATTTTATATATTTTCGCCAAAATAATGTTAGTTTTTTTTGAAAAACAAATCACATTTACTAATAATCTAAAAAAAACATCCCCAAAAACAGGAATAATATACCAAATTTTTGAAACAAATGATTTAAAATCAATAGGTTATTATTTGTTGTAAAATGTTTAAAAATAATATTCGGGGAATTTGGAATAGAGGGGAAACGAATAAAAACTGTATTTTAGAAGCCGGGGAAAAATATTTTTCCTTCCCTTCAAAGAAGGGGGAGATTATGAGCGGCTTATGTTTCCATTAGAAAGATTAAAATTTATACCAACACCTTTTTATTATTATGATACAGAGGTGTTAAATCAAACGCTTCAACAGTTAAAAAAAGAAGCAGATAAATATGGATTTATTGTGCATTATGCATTAAAGGCAAATGCAAACGATAAAATTTTAAATACCATTAAACAATATGGTATCGGTGCTGATTGTGTGAGTGGCAATGAAGTTAAAAAAGCTATAGAAACTGGTTTTAAACCCGAACATATTGTATTTGCCGGAGTCGGCAAAAACGATGATGAAATTAATTACGCATTGAATAACTCTATTTTCTGTTTTAACTGTGAAAGTTTGCAGGAGCTGGAAATTATAAATGAACTGGCAGCCGCTAAAAATAAAATTGCACACATTGCTCTGCGAATAAATCCTAATGTAAACGCAAATACCCACAAATACATTACTACCGGCCTGGAAGAAAATAAATTCGGAATTAATTTATGGGAACTGGAGGCGGTTACAGGCGCTTTAAAAATTTTTAAAAATCTTAAGTTAATAGGACTGCATTTTCATATCGGGTCACAAATTACTGACTTGGGAGCCTTTAAATCACTATGTTTACGGATAAATGAAATACAAGGCTGGTTTGAAAACCATAAGATAACCATTGAAAATGTGAATGTTGGAGGAGGTCTTGGAGTCAATTATCATGAGCCGGATACCTATCTTGTTGTTGATTTCGCTTCTTACTTCAAATTATTTAATGATTTCCTGGAGTTGCGTCCTGACCAAAAGGTTCATTTTGAGCTGGGCAGAGCCATTGTAGCTCAATGTGGTACACTCATATCAAAAGTGCTATATATCAAAAAAGGCGTAAACACCAACTTTGCGATACTTGATGCCGGCATGACAGAACTGATGAGGCCAGCCCTCTATCAGGCATATCACAAGATTGAGAATATAAGTAAAGACTCACAACAATCAGCAATCAGCAATTCGCAATCCGCAATGTATAAGTATGATGTAGTTGGCCCTATCTGTGAAAGCTCTGATTGCTTTGGGAAAGCGGTAACTCTTCCTGAAACCCAAAGAGGTGATATTATAGCTCTGCGCACAGCAGGAGCTTATGGTGAAGTAATGAGCTCTGCATATAATCTTCGTAACAGAGTGAAAGCGGTGTATTCAGATGAATTATAAAAAGTTATATAGTTATATTTAGAACCACAATACGCTGCATATTGAAGTTGTCAAAAGTTGAATTTTAATAACTCCCAAAGGTATTTACGTATTGTAAAGCAATACTCATTACCATTGGGAGAAAAAGAAACAATGTTACGAAAAGAGATAATAAAAAGGAAATTTGCCTGGGCAACTGAAGCTGCTTTTAGAATGATAATGATAGCCTATAATCTGATGAGTTTATTCAGGCAAATTATACTGAAATCAAAGACCCAAGCCACATTAAGTACATTGAGGTTCAAATGCTTTGCATTAGGAAGTTGGACAAGTAAACATGCCGGAAAAACAACGTTAAATATATCAGCAATAGGTGCAAAACGAAAATGGCTGGATGGGCTTTTTGATATTGTTAAAAAAAACGATAAATCTTTTTACTTTTCTAATGCATAATCTGGGATAATTTAATCCATATGCAACACTCATTAATAAGTATTGCTAAGCTAAATTATTGCCAAAAACCGTATTGATTTTTATCTAAAAGAGCATCGTTTTGACATTAAAATTTCAAAAAACGACTTAAAAAGGACTTAATCCCAAAATTAATCGTATCTTTGCCGCAGTTTTAGTCAAAAGGATCTTTGCCAGACGAATTAAACAACAGTTTCTTACCTGTTAATAACACCCAACAAGAGGCCGGGGTGGCGGGTATCACGAAAAGTTACTTTGTAAAATTCAACTCATTTCCTACAAGTTGATTAAAGTAATATAAACCAAAAAAATACTAAATGAACAAATTTGAAGCGTTAGGGCTTAACAATGCTATTGTTAAAGCTGTAACAGAATTGGGTTTTGAAAACCCTACCCCAATCCAGGAAAAAGTAATTCCTGCATTATTAACAGGCACTACCGACCTTGTAGCATTGGCTCAAACAGGTACCGGAAAAACTGCCGCATTTGGATTACCTTTAATATCATTAATTAATTTTGCATCACGTGATACCCAAGCCGTGATTCTTTGTCCTACCCGTGAATTGTGTATGCAAATCACACGTGATTTACAAAATTATACCAAATACATTGAAGGGTCTAATATTGTTGCCGTATATGGCGGTGCCAGTATTGAAGGCCAGTCGCGCGAGATAAAAAGAGGTGCGCAAATAGTTGTAGCTACTCCAGGCCGTATGAACGACATGATTGACCGCAGAAACGTAAATTTAAGTAAAGTACGTTATGCTGTGTTGGATGAGGCCGATGAAATGCTGAATATGGGTTTTAAGGAGGATTTGGATACTATTCTTTCTCAAACGCCCCAGGAAAAAAACACATGGTTGTTTTCGGCTACCATGCCGGATGAGGTATTGCGTATTTCTAAGAATTATATGACCTCACCCATTGAAATCACTGCAGGTACAAAAAATTCAGGTAACGTTAATATTGAGCACGTTTATTATGTGGTACATGCACGTGATAAATACCCTACACTTAAGCGTATTGCAGATTCTAACCCTGATATTTTTGCTATCGTCTTCTGTCGCACAAAAATCGAAACTCAGGAGATTGCAGATAAATTAATTAAAGATGGTTATAATGCTGATGCTTTGCATGGAGATTTATCGCAATCGCAGCGTGACCACGTAATGAAACGCTATCGCAACCGTTCATTACAAATGCTTGTAGCTACTGACGTTGCAGCCCGAGGTATTGATGTACAGGATGTTACTCATGTTATCAACTATGCATTGCCTGATGAAATAGAAAACTATACCCACCGTAGTGGACGTACAGCCCGCGCAGGAAAAACAGGCGTTTCTATTGCTATCATCAATATGAAAGAAATAGGAAAAATCAAAATTATTGAACGTCTGGTTAAAACCAAATTTTCACATGCTAAGGTTCCAAACGGCTTTGAGGTATGTGAAAAACAACTGTTCAGCTTAGTAAAGAAGATACATGATGTAGAGGTAAATGAACAAGCAATTGAAAGCTATCTTCCTAAAATTTATGATGAATTAAAGGATTTGAGCAGGGAAGATATTATCAAACGTTTTGTATCTACTGAATTTAATCGCTTTTTAGAATATTATAAAAACGCTCCGGATCTGAATGTTTCAACGAACAAAGAGCGTCCTTCTGCAGAAGGTATTACAAAATTATTCATCAACTTAGGTGAAATGGATAAGCTCAACAGCCGGACTATGACCGAATACATTAGTGAGGTTGCCGGTGTTGCAAGTAATACAATTGTGAGTGTGGATGTAAAAAGCAGCTTTTCTTTTATTGAGGCAAAGGCCGATGTGGCAGAAGTGATAATGGGTACATTTAAAAACATACAATACAATGGCCGCAATGTGCGTATTGAATCGCGCGGTTCCAAGGGCGGGGAAAAACGTTCTTTTGGTAATGGAAATAGTTATGGCGAACGTAATTACGGAAACCGTTCCGAAAGAGGTAATTACTCATCAAAAGGCAACGGATACGGTGAACGCAGGAGTTACGGTTCATCGTCTGGCGATCGTAAATCATACAGCGACCGCTCCGGCAGAGGAAATTATTCCAAAAGTTACACTGATAACGGGAACAGTGAAAATTCTGACAGAGGAAGATATTCCAAAGCTGCCTCTAATGATTCAGACGACAGAAAAAATAATTTTAAAAGAGAAAAACGTCCCAGAAAAACGTTTTAAAAAGGCATCATCGTAATAAAGCGAAAAGAGCTTATACTGAATCTAACTATCTTTGCTATCGCAAATCCAGTAAGATTCAGTATATTTATTTTCCTTTATTATCGGAAGAAATCGAACCCGCTTTGTTAGGGGTCATAAGGGAATTTAATGCCATCATTTCTTTCATTGTTTTCTGCATTCCATCGCTGGAACCATCAAGAAAAATAACATTCCCTTTTCCGTATTCAGCAAAGTTTTTAATTGCTTCTGTCCACATAGAGAATAGAATTACAGAAGTATCGAGCTTGGCTTGCTCCATTTCTTTAGCTGCCTCACTCATACCTTTTGCCACTTCCTGTCTGAAAAGCGCAACACCTTGTCCACGTAATTGAGCTGCTTCTTTTTCGGCTGTGGCGGCTATTCTTGTTGCATTACCATCAGCTTCTGCTGCTTTTGTTTTTGTAATTAATAAGGCTTGTCCTTCATTTTCAGCAGCAGCCTTTAAATTGTTAGATGCAACCACTTTTGACATCGAGAGCATAATTGCTTCATCAAAGGTAATATCATTCAATTGAAGGTCTTGCAGATGAAAACCCCACTCCTCCAATATTTTATCAATTTGCTCTTTTACATGTTCCGTGATATCTTTTCTTAAGCCTAAAACTTCGGCTTGCTTTTTCATAGCAACAAAACCGCGAATAGAACCCTCAATGGTACGTATCAGGGCCTGCATAAAACTTCTGTCGTCAATAAATTTAAAAGCAACATTTTTGATTGTGTTTTCCTGCTGGTCAAGCACAGAATAAAGTAACATGGCTTTGAAATAAACATTCGCCTGATCTATAGTAATTGCTTGAAATTCCAATTCTACTGAACGGTTTTGAATAGAAACGCGTTTGTAAATCCTTTCTATAAAAGGAAGTTTCATATTTAAGCCCGGACCAATAACTCTTCGATATTTACCAAAAATGGTAATAACCGCTACATATCCCTGCTGTACTGTTACAAAAGAAAGAAACAGAATTAGTAAAAAAAATACAACTAAAATAATTGGAAGTGCTGGTGCCATAATTTCTATATTTTAATTTATTGGTTTCCGCATTAGGTTCTGCAAATGTATTATAAATAAAATAACAAGAACAAACAATAATATTTTTAGTACAGCAGGTTTTTTATTTCTTTTTAATACGAATTTTGACTATCTTTGCACTGCCTATTTATAGGCAAATGGTTTCGTAGCTCAACTGAATAGAGCATCTGACTACGGATCAGAAGGTTAGGGGTTTGAATCCCTTCGAGACCACTACAAAAAAAACGTAAATAGCTTATTTAAAAATATTTACGTTTTTTTGTTTGTTATTTTAGTCCGCATTTAGTCCACGTTTTTTGTCATTATCCCTTTGATTAACCCCTAACTCCGCTTAAATTACCCCGTCTATTATTTAAAAGTGAAAAAAAACCAACAAAAACATGCATTTATTGTTTTTTTTGTATTAATTTTGAGCAACCTAATTAAGTAGCTT
>JAHEXZ010000005.1 GCA_023251835.1 Bacteroidota bacterium
CGGATAAACATCCTCAAAAGTAACCATTGAGCCACCCATTTTCAAATTCATTTTTCAATATTTTCAATACTTACAGAGGCTTTTTTTATCGTGTTTTTTTAAAGTGCGGAAGACAGGAAAATTTCACTACGTGAAACATCCAAAATAACTTCGGCAAATTACGGATAAATTCTATAGTTGAGATCGGGGCAAACAGAATGGAATGAAATTTTGTTTTCATCCAACTCCGCTTTGTCTATTTTGATTCCTGTTTGATATACCACAACCTGTTTTTATAACCTGATTGAAACCTATTTTTTCCATAACGTTTATGTTTTAGTACAAAGGTAGGTACTGGCGATATATTCATTCTCGGTTGGTGTGCTTTTTTTAGCTCATGGCTATTTCATTTAAAGTTTTATCAGCTTAATAACTTATAAACGAACTCTTGGTTAGATATTTCAATAAAAAAACGCTCTTTGTAAACTACTGAATCTACTTTACTTTCCGAAAACAACTTAACTGTTTCTTCAACACTGTTTACAAAAAACACATTATCTTCTTTTAACTCTCCAAAGTACTCCCAACCGGGAAACTTTACTATTATTAGTTTAACGCTAAAAGACAATGCTTCTATTAAGGCTGTGGAGGAAGAACCTAACACATATTCGGATGTGTTATAATAATTATAGATATTTATTTTCGGGTCATCTAAAATTTCTATGTTATTTATATTCTCCAGAAAACTATATTTAGTTTTTATTTGTGAATATTCTCTCGGGTGAGGCTTAAACAATATTTTATAGGATGTTAATTTTGATAATTCTAAAGCAAAATAAGCAACATCCAAGGACAATTGTGAAATAATCAAAATCTGTTTCTGCTTTATTGCCTTTCCAAAATTTTTTTTTTGATTATTTAAGTATGGAAAACCGGCAAAAATTATCTTGCACTGGGTGGGAAATTTTGTTTTTTCGGTCCAAAATGTGCCCCAGGAAACAAAAAAATCAGGAAAAGATGTCACATTCACACCAGAGGGATAATTATAACCTAAATGATATCTCCCAACTGTTCCATGCTGCAATTCATAAACGGGAATATTAAGATTCTTTGCCACTAAACAGGCTATTTTATTTAATCCATCGTAACTCACGACAATAATGAGCCTATTAGGCCTTAACCTCAAAAATAATTTGGTTAACGTTTTGTAAAAATAATTGTACGCTATAATTTCTTCTCTAATGAATTTCTCCAAGTCCTTAATATTTACACCAAACTCCTTGTTAAATTTATTTTCTATTGTTTTTATTTTGGTTAATTCATTATCTTTTAATTTATATGTATTGAGTATTTTTAAAAATTTTTTAAAATAAACTATCTTATCTAAATAAAACAAATTTTTAGTATTAACAGGCAAAAAATGATAAAAATTCTCCAACACGATATAAGACGAGTTATTGGGGATAAAATTTAAAAACGAATCCGTATAAGTATCTTCATAAAATCCTGAATCTGTATTGAATTTTCTTCTCGGATGATTAATAAAAATAGAATCTACCCGTTTTTTAATCCTAAATGGATTTCTAAAAATAAAGTTTAACAAAAAAAATTTAAGTTCAACAAGCTTCATACTTAATTTTTTACCTGGCGATCTAAAAGCAGGATTATATGCTGGTTCCAATTTACCAACCATTTTGAAACGAATCAATTCCCAAATTGGAATAGTATCAATTTTCCAATCGAATAGTTGATTTTTTTTTTCAAACTCTAAGAAATTATTTACAAAGCTGTCTATTTTCATTATTTCCTATAAAATAAACGATGAGGCATTTGTTTGAGACATTATCTACCATTTAGTTTTTTGATATATCTTAATAAGAAAGGTAATCCTATAGCCCCTCCCAATAAAGTGATAATCATTTTAATGGGCCAAGTAAGCTCCGCAATATAAAAAGCGACAAAAGCCAATATTATAGTAGTAATTAACCACAAGATCGGGTAATAATTAACCGTTTTAATTTCTCTGCCCGTTTTGCTGAAAAAACCGGCATATCCCATATACAGATATGATACAAAAGTTGTGACAGCGGCAATTTTGTACCCCAAAACCGGAATTAAAAGCAGGTTTAATCCCACATTGGTAATGCCTGCAATAAAAGTTACCTTCCATAGCGCGTTCGTTTTTTCCAGAAAAAAAAATTTTGCAAAAGCACCAAAATACATTGGCTTATAATTTTGGCTCATAATAACGATTATAGCCAAAGGGTAAGTTTGTGCCAATGATTCATTTTTGACCAAATAATGAAATATTTCTTTCGTCCAAATCGAAGAAAAAAAAGTAAGTATAAAGAAAAGAAGCTGTGTAATAAATACCAAATTTCTTGCCTGTATATCTTCTTTTTTTTTATAAAATTCATTGACAAGTGGAGTTAATGCAGCTCCTGAAGCATAGGAAAGAATAACAAAAGGACTGGCTATTGTATAAGCAAAGTTATATTTTCCGATAGAAGATGCATTTATTTTAAGAAAGTCCATAATCATTCTGTCAGAATTGGAAAGTAAATAGCCACTATAATAATGTGGTATAGTAGGTATTGATACTTTCAGCGATCTTTTAATATATTTCCATTTATAATTAAAAATCGGAGTTATTTGATAAATAACATTTAATGGATACCAATAAGATATATTACTTAACATTCCCGAAATAAAAGTAGCCCAGAACCAACCCATATAACCCATTTTGTAATATTTAATAAAAAGAACCATCAGCACTACATTCATTAGTCCGAAACAAATTGCACGTATAGCAATCTGCATAGGAAGTTGTTTGATTCTAAATAATGTATTTCCAATAATTGTAGTCTGTCCAAAAAAAATGAAAGGACATATATTAAGCAACAATATTAGCCATCTATCTTTTTCCGCTTCAGGTGGAATTACAAAATAAATCATTAAGCCTAAAACAAAAGCATATACAAGATTCCACAAAGTAAGAAAGCCATAAATTTGTCTCCAACGCCATTTATATTGGTATGGAGACTGATAGAAGCTGTTCACAAGAATCAAATGAAGCCCTAAGGTAGCAAATACTGAAATTGCTGTAGTATACGCGGTCATAATCCCGGCAACACCAAAATCAATATCTGTTAAATCACCGGTAATAAAAGGTAAAGCAAAAAAATAAGCTAGTTTTGAAATCTGTGGGGCTAAGCCATATATTGCGGTATGTGAAAAAAGTTTTTTAAGCAAATTCGCAATTAGATTTTATCCTAAATTTAATTTTTGGACGATCAGGTTATAGATGTATTGGTGTCCTTCTTTATTTAAATGATGTTGATCAGACATAATACCATCTCTGGGAATAGTTTCAAGACTTATATAATTTTCATTAAAAATTTGAGCGATTCGTTTGTTATATAAATTAATTCGTTTAGTTATGCCAGGCACCTTTTTTTCATACTTTTCGGAACCAGGTAATATACCCAGCCAAAAAATAGTATTAGTACCACTTATTTTATGAAAATTATTTAAAAAAAACATGAATTTTTTTTCAGTGGTATATGCTACTTTTCTGTGCCTTCTTAAAAAATTCGAAAATCTTTTTACAATGATAGCCCGTATTTCTCTTGTGATAAAAGTGGAATTTAAAAGCAACAGTTCTGTCCGGCTAAAAGCTCTGGGAGAGCAATCCACTATTCCAGATTGAATAATTATTATATCGGGATTGAAAAAAATGTGGTGATTTATTACTTGATTATATAGCTCATCTATAGTAGCTCCTCCCATAGACAATTGATGAACAATTAGGTTGGGGATAGCTTTTAGTCTGCAAGGCCAGGTAGCCTCAAAACTACATTTTTCAGGGTGTGCTCTTGGCAAACCGAGAGAATCAGTAATTACCAAAATTTTTTTTATCACTGTTCTTAGCTTATTTTTAACTAAACAGAGATTTTACTTAATTAAATCCCAACTCAACGCAGTCCCCTGCCTAATATCCACGTTGGCTTTCTTACCCAAAATTAATTCATAGTTTCTGGTATGCACGCCAAAGGCGGGTCGTTTTGAGTCTATGTTTTCCTTTGTAAATGCTTCTCCGGCTTTGATATCTTTGACGATATATAACGAACGCTTATATTTAACATTCTCTTTTTCTGCTGGCTGAATTCCTAAGAACGGTTTACCAAGACCTAAAAAAGCTCTTTCAGTTTCTACAACCAGACTTTTTAATTCATCAGGTTCAAGTGAGAATGCAGCATCAACGCCCCCTTCTGCCCTACTAAGTGTAAAATGTTTTTCGATGACCACTGCACCTAATACCACAGCGGCAACAGAAACGCCAACTCCCATTGTATGGTCAGATAATCCTGCATAACAATTAAATAAACTTCTAAGTAGTGGCAGTGCCTGAAGATTACTATTCTCTGGTGAAGCGGGATAAGTGCTTGTACACTTTAACAATACCAAATGTTTACATCCATTTTCACGAAGAACTCTGACTGATTCATCAATATCCGCAATTGTTGAAACCCCTGTTGACATTATCACGGGTTTACCGGTTTTTGCTACTTTTTTCAATAAAATATGATCGGTATTTTCAAATGATGCAATTTTATACAATGGGACGTTTAAATTTTCTAAAAAATCGACCGATGTTTCATCAAAAGGCGAGCTGAAAGCAATCAATCCTCTTTTATTTGCATGCTCAAAAATAGGTTTATGCCATTCCCATGGAGTATAAGCTTCTTTATATAAATCATATAATTCTTTTCCTTTCCAAAGCGATCCTTCTTCATTTATTGTAAGTGCACCTTTCACCGTAATTGTATCAGCAGTATACGTTTGAAGCTTAATAGCATCTGCACCAGCATTTGCTGCTGCATCAACAATTTGTATAGCACGATCCAGGGATTGGTTATGATTTCCAGACATTTCGGCAATAATAAATGGCTTACTATTATTACTAATAATGCGGTTGGCAACTTTAATTTCTATGTTCATATCTAGTATTTGGTTTTATATGTTCCAAATCCGGCAGCTTCGTCCGGATTTACATTAAATAGATAATCAATAAAAGATAGATGGCTAATAAAGTCGGGATAATTATTCTGTTGGTAAACAGGATGAGTGAATTGCTGATATGAAAGTTCTATTTTATTCTCAGGAAATAAATTATTCATATCAATATAAACTTTTGAGCCCACAGGAGAAAGGTACTGGTCGGAACCGGTTTTTTTGCAAACATCAATCAATGCTTCTACCTTTAGACCCGACACATTCATTTTGCTTGAATAAAGTAATTCTTTCTTAATATTCAGAAAATTCATTCCCAATTTAATTAATTGAATATTTAACTCAAAAAGATATTCAATTGGTTGAGAATAAATTTTTTCAATTTCAGGGAAAATATATTTAAAATTAGGGCTCTTGGCGTAGGATAACTGAATTGAAGTAAGGTGTTTTTTCAGAATTTTTCTTGCATGATCAATTCTTACGTCATTTATTGTTCTTTCAAGTCCAGTTTCATGAAGCACAGAAACAGTAAGCATAATTTCTCCCTGCTTATTTCTAATTCTATTTCTTTGCTGCCAGGATTGCTTTTCAAATTGAACATGATCATAAATCACAAAAGTATCCACACTTCTGATCAAATCAAAATAACCCAACCAGGGAAGATAGGTGGGTTGCATAATGGCACATTTCATTCTTTGAATAGTTTCGAACTATACTCAGATTACATTGGAGGTAACTTTTGTCTTTCGCCAATTTTTTTTGCCGGGCTTCCAACATAAATACCGTATGGTTCACAATCTTTATTTACAAAGCTTCCCGCTCCTATAACAGCACCTTCTCCAATAGTCACCGGCATAATTACACTTCGAGCTCCAATATATACGTCATCACCAACCACTAATTTTCCTCCGATAGCTATAGCTGCTCCTTCAGGCAGCCCATCAACCATTCTCAACCCTGGCGCATGTGAGTATGTAGCTGATAAAAATACTGTTCCAGGACCGGTAGAAACTCTTTTTCCTATTATGGTAAGTCCTCCTCCCCAAACAACAGTATGCGGTTGAATATCAGTATATTCTCCAACTATTAAACCTTCACCAGCAAAAATAAAAGCAAAATCTCGTACTTTACAATGAGCTCCAAGCTCAACAACCTGAGGAAAAGCAATTTTAGCCATCGGGTATAACTTAACCCCTTCTCCGCAGGATTTAAGTTTTTCTCTGACATTTTCACCCATTAATTCAATACCTTCAATATTATACATAGTAATTATTTTTTTTGGTTTGCAACAAATATAATTCAAATTCCAAATACGAAAATGTAACTTTTATATACTTTTTATTAGCTAACCCTATTTAAGCATATTCTTGCGTTTTTCCAAAAGGTAGCCAAATGAATTGGCATCGCTTTCTTTAATAAAATCATATAACATATCCTCAAAGCTAAACTGAGGACTCCAATCTAATTCTCTTTTGGCTTTGCTATTATCATAAAGAAATGCATCAATGCTATTTACCTTTTCCGGCACCTCTATGATTATTGGCTTTGATGAATCTCCCCAAAATACTTTTGCTATAGTTTCAGCTTCTTGTTTTAGAGTCAAAGGATATCCTGATGTGATATTATATAAACCTTGTGCATTGAGATTGTTTATTGCTTTAATAAATGCTGAGATAACATCCTTAATATATATTATATCCCTTCCTTTATTGCAATCTCCCCAGACTTCGATAGGTTTGCAGGCTTTTGCATTATCTATAAATATTTGAAAACCAGTTTTAATTGGCTTTCCATCCTTGAAAATTTCGGTATGGGGACCATAACCATATACTGGTGGTAAGCGAAATATTATTCCTCTCAAACCGTATTGAGCTTCATAATGAAGTACACAATCCTGGGCAGCACTCTCTGAGATACTAAACATAGCATATTCTCCATCATATTTTATTGCTCTGCCTTCTTCTTCTTTAATTGCCTTATTATTAATCCAAAGACCTTGTGTATTTCTATGCGAGCTTGCATAAATAATTTTAGCGACCTCATTCTTTCTGCAAAACTCCAAAATGTTTAATGTTCCATTCACATTGACATTTATATACTCTTGGGGATTGTAATTCTTGACACTAACATTTGCCGGTTGTATAGCAGCCAAATGAATTACTGCATCATATTTTAACTGAGGCAATTTTTCGAACTCTTTTTCCTGAGTAATATCAACATGAACGTATTGAATACCCTTTTCGTTGTAATATTTTTCGCCAATACTACTTATATCAGATGCAATTACTTTATAATTCTGTTTGTGTAACGCATCAATTAAATAAGTGCCCATAAAACCAGAGGCACCAAAGACGAGTATGTTTTTACTATCCATAATCAAATATTCTGTATTACTACTTAACTTAGTATTTCATTTACTATTTCCAACTTGCCTTTACCAATTTCCATTGCTCTAATAAAAGGGCTATCAGCAAAATAAAAAAATTTCCGGTCTATAATTTCAGAAATTTTATTAATATCTTTTTTATCAAAAGTAACTATATCGTTCTGCCAGGCATTTTTTTGAAAATCGTTTTGATGAAAACAAACAACTGGGGTGCCCACCATTAAAGATTCGAAAAAAGACAAACCTGGTGAAACAAATGTCAAATCATTATTAAACATTGTTTCAGCAACATTCTTTAAGTTTCTTACGATATTTATTCTATTAGAGGAGTTTGGATATTTACTGATACTATTCTGGAGTTCGTCTAAATAAATAAAAGCTGATCCTAAAACCAAAGTAATAGTGTATTGATCATTGAACTTAAGAAGTTCCTCCAAAACAGATGTTGAAAGGTTCGCCTGATCAGAGCCACCAAAAATTAACAAAATGTTTTTAATAGTATCTGTTTTTTCAGACTTCTGATATTTTTCAAATTCGGGACGTATAAACCAATATTTAGGACCAAAAAATTCAACCTTACCAGAACGTTTATCTTTTCTATAAATATTTTTAAAATTACTTCCCATTCCAGCCATAACTGTAATATCGGCACAATCATTTGCTGCTGTGAGATTAGTAAAAATAGTAAGTTTTAAACCAAGTTCTTCCTTTATTTTTTTTGCAAGTACAGGTGAAACATCTAGTTTATCAAAAATTACACGTTCAACAGTACTTCCTTTTAATCTTTCAAAAATCAAATCATCATTAGAAAAATATTCAACGTTATAAGCTAATGACCGAATTAGGTCACAAATTTTATTATCGCTTTTTGTAATAAAATTAATGTTAAGAGGAATATGTGAATTATTTTTTAAGGTATCCGCTAAAGTCAGAGATTGGTATACATGCCCCATACCCAGTGTATTATTTCCGTCAGTTATAATTACAAGATTCATTTACCTAGGAAGAAAATTTCTTGAAAAATACATTAATTACATTTTGCTTTAAACAGTAACTCTGATCAATTTTTCAAACACTTATCTTTATTTTAGTTACCTGATTTAATTTATCAATAAGTTCTTTGTCTACAACATATTTTAGGGTTAATCCTTTATTAATTTCGGATAATTCCGTATTGTCAAGCAGTTTAATCACATCTTTATACCCATATTCAGGATTATCCGTTGAAAGTTCTGAATGAACTTCGTTAAATAGATCTAAATCCTTTTGGTAATCAAGGGTCAAGCGATAATCTCTACACCAAGACTCAGGCAGAGAAACAATTTCTATTTTAAAATGCTCGGGATTATTTTGAAAATACCAAGTCATGTACTCTGAATAGTCTGCTTTTTTAAAATATGTTTTAATCTTGCGCAAAGCCGAAGTATTAATAATCTCAGCATCTGTACCTATAGCCGCACCAGTGGTTGCAGTATAATCAGCTCCAGATTTAAAATGTTCCCGAAGTAAATATTCCGCTATTTCCGGAGACGAATATGGGCAATCTGCTGTTACTCTATAAATAACATCAATTTTTAGTTTTTCCACAATATCCAGATAACGCTGTATCACATCATCAGGATCGCCACGGTGAAAAATCACGTTAGAATTATAAGTATAATTAGCAAGTTCATTATCCTCAGGCAAGGTAGATGTTGCCAGAATAGTATGGTTTACCATTGGAAAAGCTAAGCAACTTTTGATACATCGCTCAACAGACGTTAAATCCCCAATAAACAAAAGAGCTTTTTTGGGTAATCTTGATGATTTTAAACGACAAGCAATAATAGTTGCAATTGTTGCTTTTTTAAAATCCTCCTGCTTAAAGGTATCCCCCGCAACTTTATCGTTTGCCAAAATATGGAAGTTATCCATTAATGCTTTAATTTGAATGGCATTAAGTCCTGATTTCCCCGATCTTTTAAAATCCAGATCCTTTGTCATATTAATCAACTGACCTGATTTTAAGTTGGATTTACAAATAGGAATTTGGATTGACTTAGCCAAATATTCCATTTCCTTCTGATTTATAAATGGTTGATTTTTCAGATTTAAATAATCATTTAAGATTGTATTGTATTTTCGATATTTATTAATGTCAATACTTGAATAGTGGTCATATTTTGTGTCAAGGGTGCTATGTTTTATGTGTTTCTCTATTACATTTGCCCCATTCATTGCTGCTAAGACAGGTAGCCAAACAGCATCTTCGCCATTTGCATCGACATGATCCGCAAATACAACAGGACTAGAAAACTCCGTTTTAACACTTTGAATTTTTGCATATCCTGAATCAATTAAAGAAGTTGGGTAAGCCTGAAAACCAACTTCAATCCATATTTCAGTGGGCTCAAGTTTTCTTTTTAATGAATCCAAACGTTCTTTGATTTTCGAAATCTCATATCCACTAATATTAATAATAAGTATTTTATTATGGAGTTTGGTTTCCGATAATTTGTCTATCAACACTTCATTAAACAAAACGGATGATTGCAATTTTACGCCTTTTACCAATGAGGTGTTTTCAACAAAAATCTGAACTCCATATAGATCAAAAAGGTCAAGCCAGATTTCTTTAGTAGAAGACGCTTTCGAAAGTATTTCATGCCATTGTTCTGGCGTAAATAAAAGTTCTTTATATATCGGATATCCTTCATAATCCACAGTTGAGAGTTGGTCAGGATGTAATGGCTGGAACTTCATTCCATAACCATTAAACTCCTGAAATTCATCAATTAAAGAGTATACGTAGTTAATATTACCTCCATGTGTATTCGCTACTTCTAAAATATTATATACCATAATAAGTTCGACTATTATTTATTAGAGACAGTAAATTTATTAGAGACAGTAAATTAATTTGATTGTATTATAAGCAGTCTAGCCCTCTTAACAATTTTATATTTTATACTTTAATGTAAATCAGACAAACTTAGATTATCAATTTTTTTTAATCTAAACCAAATTGAACTGTTCCTAAACCTATTTTATTTCTATAATCCATAATATGAATTAACGGTTCCAATTACAAAATCCTGTTCTTCAACTGTTAAAGTAGGATACATAGGCAAGCTGATGCAGTGTTTATAGTAATTTTCAGCATTCGGAAAATCTCCTTCTTTCCATCCAAACTGCTTATAGTACGGCATTAAATGAACTGGTACATAGTGGATTTGTGCATAGATATCATTTTTTTTCAAATGATCATATAGTCCTTTTCTATTCTCCACTTCAATTACAAACAAATGATAGGCATTAAAGAAACCCACACTCTGCTTCTGCATTCTTATAGGAGTGCTTTCAAATTCCTTCCTGTACCTTTCTGCAATCTTATGTCGCTTTACAATACCTTCATCTGCTCTTTTTAACTGGCTATTTGCCAATGCGGCCTGTACATCTGTTATACGGTAATTGTAACCCAGTTCCTGCATTTCATAATACCAAAAACCTTGTTTTTCGGGTTCAGGGAAATCAAAAAACATATTTTCCTTTGTAATGCCATGCGTCCTGAGCATCATCAGTTTCTTATACAATGCCTCATCATTTGTAGTGATCATTCCACCTTCACCTGCTGCAATATGTTTTACAGGATGAAATGAAAAAGCTGCAGCATCGGAATAATTACAGCTTCCACAATGTTGTCGGATATTGGCTGAATCCATAAAATATCCTCCCGGAGAATGACAAGCATCTTCTAAAACAAACAAATCATATTCAACAGCCAGTTTTTTTATTTCTTCCAGATTAACAGGATAACCGGTAAAATCAACCGGAATAATCGCTTTAAAATATCCTTTTGGATGCGTCTGCAGCAATTGCCTGATACTATCTATTGAAATAACATACGTTTCTTTATCTATATCGGCAAAATAAACTTCGGCACCACAATACAAAGTCGCATTTGCGGAAGCCACAAATGTAATCGGAGTGGTTATTACCTTGTCTCCTTTTTTAATGCCAAAAGCAAGTAAAGTCAGATGTAAAGCCGCTGTACCATTTGAAACTGCAATAGCATATTTACAACCAATATATTTTGCAAAATTGGTTTCAAATTCAGCAATTTTAGGTCCCTGAGTAAGAAAGTCAGAATATAATGCCTCTATAACAGCATCAGCATCTGCTTGTGTAATATTTTGTTTTCCGTAAGGTATAGTAAATTTCATTTTTTAAATTTCAAATGTTGGATCCACATGTTCTTTTATCAATTGCCTTAAACTTTCAATAGTTTCCCACTTATCATTTCCCCCCGAATTATAGCTAAATTCTACGGGAACATTTTTGGCATTAAAATGTTGTTTGTACTCTTCAATATCAAAGAGTGGTTCTTGTGGTAGAATAACATAATATTTACCCAAGTCAAAAGTAAAAAGTGAATCTGAAACAGTAATCATTTCCTCATGTAATTTTTCTCCGGGCCTAATACCTACTTCCACTTGTTCACATTTAGGAGCAATAGCCGTTGCCACATCTGTAATCCTGTATGATGGTATTTTAGGAACAAATATTTCTCCGCCCCAGGCATTTTCTATTGCATGAAATACCATTTCGCATCCCTCTTCCAGAGAAATATTAAAACGTGTCATTCGTTTATTTGTAATTGGTAATATGCCATCACTTCGCTTTTTCAGGAAAAAAGGCATAACAGAACCATTAGAGCCCATAACATTCCCATAGCGGACAACTGAAAAAGTAAGATTTCTAAAACCTTTAATATTATTGGCAGCAATAAATAATTTATCAGAAGTTAACTTTGTTGCCCCATATAAATTAATTGGAGCTGCCGCTTTATCAGTGGATAAAGCAACTACTTTTTTGACATTGGTTTTCAAAGCCGCATTAATAACATTTTCCGCACCAAGTACATTTGTTTTGATACATTCCATAGGATTATACTCTGCAAGATGAACATGTTTCATGGCGGCAGCATGTATCACAATATCTATCCCTTCGAAAGCACTTACCAAACGACTTTCCTCCCTTACATCGCCTATAAAAAACCGAATAGCTGGGTATTGATGAACAGGATACTCCATTGCCATTTGATAGTGCTTTTGTTCGTCTCTCGATAAAATTACCAATCGCTTTACATTAGGAAATTTTTTAAAAATTAATTTGGTGAACATTTTACCAAATGAACCGGTTCCTCCGGTAATTAATATGGATTTGTTATTTAAATCTAACATAGTTTTTGTAAGAATAAATATTGCTGGTTTATTTATCTTTAGTGTTTACACAGCTTCGCCACTCTCAGTCCCACCCGGAAGCTAGCCAAGTCAGTCATTTCAAAGCGCGAAGGTAGCAATTTATCCGCTATTTTCAGGCTTTAATTATTCCTATTTTTCACTTTCAAATTCAATTTGGAATTAAAGGATTTCCAACAACCTTCCTTACAAAATTTAGCGGCACATTTACCGCCAATCGGCTACCAATGGCCTCAATTTCAATCACAATGCGGTGTTTGCCCTGTATATTCACAGACTGTCCTCTTAAACCAGTAAAAGGACCCCTTATCACTTCCACCTGTTCTCCCTTTTCAAACGATATACTTTCCAATTCACAAAGCTGGCCGGCATCATTCATCAGTATTTTAATATTTTCTATTTCATAGTTCCTTATTATCGCAGGTTTCCCTAAATATCTTAATGTTCCTAAAGTTCCCTGGATTTTTAATGTTTCGAATAAAAATTCTTTGTCGATATTTATAAATACATATCCGGAAATTAAGGGAACAACTACTTTCTTTTTACGATCACTCCATTGCCTTATGCTTGTAGTTAAAGGCAAATAAACATTGTATCCCCTTTGGGATAAACGCTCAAAAACCTTTTTTTCAGCTCTTGGTTTGGTATAGATAGCATACCAATTAGTCTGGTTGATAGGATTAGATAAGCTCAATTTTCTATAATGAAATTAATTTTTTATATCGGATTCATATTATGAACCAAGGAATGAACTTCGAGAAAGGAACTCAAAGCATTCAATAAAACAGCAAGTGTTTTGAATATTATGAGGAGGCGAATTGAGGTGGGCCACGTTTTTCATTGCCTGGAAATGTGCAGGAATTATAAAAGGGATGAACAAAAACTAAAACTTCATTAAGAAGGATATTTATTTTGTAATTACACTCATTTGTAATGCAAAACAAAACAGGTTTAACCCCCTTTTTATTTCGCTTTTTCTGATTTTCATGATTTCCCTCGGGCGATTCGGAATCAATAACTTTTTTTACAATGGCATTTGTAATAAAAACTTTTTTAATAACCCCGGTAGAAACATCAGAAAATGGGAAGGAGTGAAATTGTGATACACGGGAACTATTTTTTGACTCGAAACCGCTCCCCGCAACAATAATAAATATAAAAGCAATAAAACAACAATAGCTCAACTTCATAGGGCAAATTTACCATTTTTTATTTGCAACCCTTGTCCAAAAAGTAAAAAAGAAAGAAAAACAAATATCACATGGTATTTTAACAAAAAATGCATATCTTGTAAAATTGATATTATACTTTATCTTATTACCCCTGGGGCCTTTCTCATTCCAAATAAGCGTCTTCTGTTATTACCCAATTGTCTTTCATAGGTACGATTTCCTTTTTTAATTATTCTTTTGTCCTCTTTAATCTGTATCTCACTGGGCTTCGTTTTCATTTTTAAATACGGATTATATGGGCCTTTGCTTCGGCAGGAACTCAATATGCTGATAACAACAACAAATACAATAAGATATACTATTTTAGGGGAATGAAACATTTGTACAAAGATAGTCACAGGAAGTTTGAGCTTTTTTTGTTTTGTTTAATTTTGTTAACCTTTTTTTAAACACTGTAAATGCTTGTTTTTATACTTCGGATGTTAAAATCTATATGGGTATAGGGGAAATCAGAAAGAAGAGAATATCTTTAAAACAGAGACATATTTGTTGGTATACCGAAACAATCCTGACCTGTCGCCAGGACGGGTTTAGATTTCCGAGAATTTAAAATCCCGCACGTGCGGGATTCGGCATAACTGAGAGTACGTTATCTTTGCATTCGTGAATCTAACTACTCTCGGTATTAAATAGTTTTTGTTAACACAAAAAAACTTTGAAACCAAAAAAAGTTTCCTTAGTTTTACACAATTATAAAACTTAAATTATTAAAATGTCAATAAATGTTCGATTTATTATCATCGGCTTGTTACTACTATTGATTGACTGGTATTTTTACCAGGCTATAACAACTGTTCTCAGGGGTGCCAGCGTATACAGAAAAACAATAGTTGCATACATCTACTGGGGATTTACCGTTTTTTCCTTTTTGGTTTTTCTAACACCCAATTTTTTTTCTATGGATACCTGGCCCAAATATATACGGGTATATCTTCTGGCATTGGTAATAATGGCCATTATCTCAAAAATAATTGGTTCATTGTTTATTTTAACGGATGATATAATACGCCTGTTTCGTTGGTTCGGAAGCCTTTTCAGCACACCTGTAGAGCCAGTGGCCGAAAATATAAACCGTATCACCCGTTTAAAATTTTTAAATCAGATAGCTTTGGGCATGACAGCCTTACCTCTTGTTGGTTTTATATACGGAATGGTTAAAGGTGCCTTTGATTATAAGGTTCATAAAATAAAGGTTGTGTTACCTAACCTGCCCTCTTCTTTTAACGGATTAAAAATAGTGCAAATTTCAGATATACATTCAGGCAGTTTTGTTTCGGCCAGTCCAATAGAAGAAGCCGTAAAAATCATAAATCAGCAAAATGCCGATTTGATATTTTTTACAGGAGATCTGGTAAATAACCGGGCATCCGAAACAGAACCTCTATTAGAAGCACTAAGTAAAATAAAGGCACCTATGGGTGTATTCAGCACACTTGGCAATCATGACTACGGTGATTATGTAGTATGGGATAGTGTAGAAGCAAAAAGAAAAAATTTAGATGAACTGAAAAATACACATGCAAAATTAGGATGGAAACTATTGATGAATGAATATGTTCCACTCCAAAAAGGGGATGATCAAATTGCTGTTATCGGCATTGAAAATTGGGGAGGAAACCTGAACTTCCCGAAATATGGCAATCTTAAGAAAGCCCATACGGATACATCACATTATCCTGTAAAATTATTATTATCGCACGACCCCTCGCACTGGAACCTGGAAGTGAAAGAAGAATATAAAGACATTGATATTACATTTAGCGGCCATACGCATGGATTTCAATTTGGAATTGAAATTCCGGGATTTAAATGGAGTCCTTCGCAATATGTTTATAAACAATGGGCTGGTTTATATAACCACGAAAATCAATATTTATATGTCAACAGGGGATTAGGTTTTTTGGGTTATCCCGGACGGGTAGGAATATTGCCGGAGATTACAGTTATGGAGTTGTATAATGCATAGCCCCTCCCAACCTCCCCGAAGGGAAGGAGCCTGGCCTGGCCTAAAATTTTATAATTATTTATTGAAATTATAGGGTATGCTTGTGAAACTATTCAAGCTATTATTACTATTGTACCTCAAAAAATCAACAACTATTCAAGAACCTGTCCTGACAACAGGTCAGGATTCAACAATCAAAAATTATGGCAGATGCATTAAAAGAAATGTTTAATAAGGAGTTCTATTCGCACTTTGCTATGGAACTTCATAAGGTGGATAAACACTTTCACTCCGATAAATTTGTTAAAGAGGTTACATCAAACCTTAAACATTTATCACTGAATGAACGTATGCGTAACACTTCTTTGGTATTAAAAAAACACCTGCCATCGGATTACAAAAAATCAATTGAAATATTTCATAAAACCATTCCTAATCTGAAAAAGGGTTATACAACCCTTATATTTCCTGATTTTATAGGGCTATATGGGCATGATGATTTTAAAATATCGATGGAAGCACTAAAGTACTTTACACAATTTGGTTCCTCTGAATTTGCCATTCGTGAATTTTTAAAACGGGATTTTACTAAAACGATTAAAGTAATGACTTCTTGGGCCGAAGATAAAAATTTTCATGTAAGAAGGCTTGCATCAGAAGGCAGTCGCCCGCGATTGCCGTGGTCTTTTAAATTAGATGCTGTGATTAAAAATCCGGATCTTACTCTTCTCATATTAGAAAAATTAAAAACAGACAGCGAACCCTATGTAAAAAAATCAGTAGCGAATCACCTGAATGATATTTCAAAAGATAATGCCAGGTGGATGCTCCGGGTTATAGGCCACTGGGATAAAGCCTATGCAAATACATTATGGATTATAAAACACGCTAGCAGAAATCTTATTAAAAAAGGAAATAAACAATCACTATCGCTTTTTAATTTTGAGAAGGATGCAAAAGCAGAGGTTATCAATCTTAAATTAGACAAACGAAGATTGCAATTAGGGGATACCTTGCAATTTGACTTTGATATACGCTCACAAAAGTCTAAACCTCAAAAACTTGTTGTGGATTATGCCATTCATTATTATAAAAAATCAGGAATATTATCACCAAAGGTATTCAAGCTAAAAGAGCTTTTATTGCCTGCCAATGGTACTGTTCATTTATCAAAAAAACACCGTTTCCAGGATTTTACAACACGAAAGCACTACCCGGGTAAACATATTGTTGAAATTCTGATTAATGGAAAAACAGCCTGCCGAAAGGAGTTTGAGCTTATCGGATTATAATCCCTTTATTAAACTACTATTGTTTCGCAAATGAGCATAAAAAAACCTCAGTTTCTTGAGGTTTTTTTGAGTTTCATTATATACTATTCATGAGTTTTCATAGTATCCATTGCTTCTTTTAGTTCAGTAGCAAGTGAATCTAAACCTTGTTCCATGCCTTCTTTGAAAGTATCCATAAATTTATCGCCTAAACCAATTTTTTCAAACTCAGCCTGAGCTTTTTTAACTCCGATAATTGTGTTAACAGATAATCCGGAGGCTACTAATCCAATTATCAAACCTGCAATGGCCAACCCTTTTTTGCCACCGCCTTTATTCGCTTTCATTAAGCCCACAATACTCAAAATCAGGCCGAGTAAGCTTACAATTAACCAAAAAGATGACAATCCCATTCCACCACCTAAGGCAGCAGAAAGAACAGATGCGGCTGCAATTGGCATCCATAATACTAATGCAACAAGAGATATTACAAATCCGGCAATTCCGAAACCTCTTCCTGCTTTGGTGTTTTGTTGTGTGTTCGTTTCTTCCATGTGTTTTTTTAATTTTTTTAAAGGTTAGTTAAAATTATTTATAAGATGCAAATAAATACAAAAAAATGAAATGACGGAGTACAGTTTTTAACAGTTTATCAACAAATGCTAAATCTGTCCTGACGACAGGTCAGGATTCTGTAGATAAATTTTGTTTATACTTCGGCCTGAATGAGTTTGCCAAAAACTAACTAGGCACTGCGAACTATTTAAGAAGGTTTAAAATATCCTGCAAAGTGCCTTCTTCACCTGGCCGTTTAGCATTTGGGTCTACCACATTTCCTTTTTTATCAATGAGCAGGTATCTGGGTATGCTGTTTATCTGATAATATTTGGCTACAAATGAATTCCAGCCGCCAGGAGACAAACCATGTATTCCTTCCAACTGGTAGGTATTTACAGCTTTTTTCCATACTTCCTCTGTATTATCAATAGAAATATATAAAAATACTACTTCCTTTTTTTGTTTTTCATCCAATTTCTCATGCAGCATTTTACTAAAAGGGAACTGCTCTCTGCAGGGGCCGCACCAGCTTGCCCAAAAATCGACATAAATCACTTTACCTCTGAAATCAGCCAGGCTAAACTCCTTACCATCTATGCCCTGTAATTTGAAATCAGGCGATGCTATATCTAATTTTCCTTCTGTATCTTTTGGAAGTTTGGTTTTCATCCATTTCCCTAATATTTCTTTAACAATAGCTGTATACTCTCCATTCTTGTCAACTTTTTCCATTTCTGTATAAATACGTTTCACCGTTTCAGGATGCACTTTCTCTCCTACATCGAGGAGAAAATTAGAAAGGTAATACAATAAGGGTTGGCCTTTCAGATAATCGGTGGCCACTACATACTTTTTTTCGGCAGAAACAGAATAATCTTTAAACTTATTAAAACCATTCAGTTCAGAGGCAAAATAAGTTACAAAACGTGTTAGAAATCCTCTATAGGCTTCACTTACCATTGCTTCTTCATCACTTGCTTTTTTCTTATCAATACCTTCGGTCATCACAGGAGGTAAGGGGCTTACAGTTAGTATTGAAGTGCTTTTATTTGCATTCACAATTGGAAATGACATCAGATGATTGAGGTAATTGTACTTAATATGTTTTTCAATAAAAGTATTAAATTGGGCTGAAAGCATATTTTTTTCAGGGAATTCTGTAAAAAATTTTTTATGCTTTTTAGTATTATCAAAAATCATCATTTCAAACTCATCAATTCCCATTGTTTTCATTTTTTCTTCCATAAAGGCAGCCGCAAAATCGTTTTTAAACTGGTCATTGAATTTTTTATAAAAATTATTGTTGGCACTTCCTTTTCCTGTAAAAATTATGGTTTCGGATAAATTATCGGCTTTAAACTTTATATTTAAATTATCTTCCGGCTCAAGGTATACCTGTATAAACTGATTCTGGTAGCTTAACTCTATGAACCTGTTTCTATCAAGTTCTAATTCAACGCTAAATTTATTCTGCTTAACAGGAACTTTATATTGTGATTGCTTTTTAGGGAGATATGTCTTATCAACCACAATTTGTACAGAGTCATTTGCAGCATTTTCAATAGTTCCTGTAATAATTGCTTTTGATTGAGCGAAGACCTCCCCCCCTTCGCTCGTCATAGGCTTCGTCCTTCGCAGAGCTTCGGAGAAGGACTTACCGAAGGCGATGCCAGCCCCTCTCCACAAGAGAGGGGAGAAAATGAATGAAAATATGCTGATTGCTATAATTAAAGTTTGTTTTTTCATTTTTGTAAGTTTTTTAAAGACGAGCTACAAGTAATCTTTTTCTTTAATTTAATGTACTTAAAATGGCAATGCCTTCAGGTCAATATTTCCACCCGACAATATAATACCCACTTTTTTGTTAGCAAAGTTCTGCTTTTGTTTTATCAAAGCTGCTAAAGCAACAGCGCTTGAAGGCTCAACAATTATTTTCATTCGTTCCCATATCAACCGTAAGGCTTCAATTATCTCTTCTTCAGTAACTGTATGAATATCTTTTACATACTGCTGGATTATGGGAAAATTAATTTTTCCCAGGTTTGTTTTTAATCCGTCAGCAATGGTATCTGTTGTTTTATTACTTTCTATTTTTCCACTTTGTAATGAACGGAAAGCATCATTCACCTGCTCCGGTTCAGCTCCATATACCTGACATTTTTTACTATAAAAATGTGCCGCTAATGCAGTTCCTGAAATGAGACCTCCACCACCTACCGGTGTAAAAACAGCGTCTAAGTGTGGTTGCTCCTCGAACAGTTCCATGCAAGCTGTTGCCTGCCCGGCAATTACAGCTTCATTGTCATAAGGATGAATAAATACAGCAGCATATTCTTCTTCGATACGTTTGGCCATAGCTTCCCTGGCAATAACTGTTGGTTCACATTCAATGACTTGTCCACCATATCCTTTTACTGCTTCTTTTTTTACCAATGGTGCAGTGGATGGCATTACAATATATGCTTTAATGTCTGCATATTTTGCAGCAAGAGCTAAAGCCTGGGCAAAGTTACCGGATGAATGTGTTACCACCCCCCTGCTTTTTTGTTCATCAGAAAGCTGAAGAACAGCATTAGCTGCTCCTCTCATTTTGAATGCACCAACACGTTGGAAATTTTCGCACTTAAAATAGAGTTCGGCATCAACCAGTTGGTTTAATAAACGCGATGTTAAAACAGGGGTTCGATGGATATAAGGAGCAATACGCTTACTGCAATTTAAGAGGTCGGCCTTTTGTATCATTTATACTGTGCACGGGATAAATTTCCGCATTGTTATATTTCAAAATGGCCAACCCAGATACTTCGACAAGCTCAGTATGACT
>JAHEXZ010000086.1 GCA_023251835.1 Bacteroidota bacterium
TTGTTCCCGTTCCGGTGGTAGTTGTGCCTCCGGGACTTACTGTTAATGTCCAGCTTCCTGCTGCCGGCAAATCGTTTAACACAACATCTCCTGTTGCTACTGTGCAGGAAGGCTGAGTGATTGTTCCCACTGTTGGTGCTGTTGGAGTAATAGGTTGTGTATTGATTGCTACGTTTGCTGATGCAGGGGAAACACAGGCTGAGGCATTGGTAACGGTATAAGTATACGTTCCTGATGAGAGGCCGGTTAATGTTGAGCTTGTTCCCGTTCCGGTGGTAGTTGTTCCCCCCGGACTTACTGTTAATGTCCAGGTTCCTGCTGCCGGCAAATCATTTAATACAACATCTCCTGTTGCTACTGTGCAGGTAGGCTGAGTGATTGTTCCAACTGTTGGTGCTGTTGGAGTAATAGGTTGTGCATTGATTACCACGTTTGCTGATGAAGGGGAAACACAGGCTGAGGCATTGGTAACGGTATAAGTATAGGTTCCTGATGAGAGGCTGGTTAATGTTGAGCTTGTTCCGGTACCGGTGGTAGTTGTGCCTCCCGGACTTACTGTTAATGTCCAGCTTCCTGCTGCCGGCAAACCGTTTAAAACAACATCTCCTGTTGCTATTGTGCAGGTAGGCTGAGTGATTGTTCCCACTGTTGGTGCTGTTGGAGTAATAGGCTGTGTATTGATTACTACGTTTGCTGATGCAGGGGAAACGCAGGCTGATGCATTAGTAACGGTATAAGTATACGTTCCTGATGCCAAACCGCTTAATGTTGAGCTTGTTCCGGTACCAGTGGTAGTTGCGCCTCCCGGACTTACTGTTAATGTCCAGCTTCCTGCTGCCGGCAAACCGTTTAACACAACATCACCCGTTGCCAGTGTACAGGTTGGTTGCGTGATCGTTCCTACTGTTGGTGCTGTCGGGGTAATGGGTTGCGAATTGATAACTATACTTGCAGATGATGTTGAAACACAACCTATCGAACCAGAAACGGTATATGTAATTGTTCCTGCGTTAAGCCCTGTTATTGTTGTACTTGTTCCTGTACCTGTGGTAGTTGTTCCTCCGGGTATCATGGTTAATGTCCAGGTGTCGGCCGGAGGCAAACCGTTTAAAATAACACTGCCTGTTGCTACTGTACAGGTTGGCTGGGTAATTGTTCCTACTGTTGGGGCGGTTGATGATGTATTTATTGTTGCGGTAACATCAAATCTTGCTGAACTTTCGCATCCGCTTATGGTTTGGCTTGCCCAGTAATGAGTTCCTGTTATCAGGGCTTCTGTACTTAACTTTGCCGTTCCGCCTGTAGAAGCTGCATACCATTGAATTGCTGTACCAGTTGCAGCTAAATTAGCTACGGTAGGAGAAATCCCTGAACAGAAAGATTGGGCTGCTGTGCCTGTTGGAGCAGCTGGAGTTGTATTTATTGTTGCAATTACCTCAAATCTTGCTGAACTTTCACATCCGCCTACGGTCTGACTTGCCCAGTAATGAGTGCCCGTCACCAAAGCTTCAGTGGTTAATTTTGCAGTACCGCCTGTGGAAGCTGCATACCATTTAATAGCTGTACCGGTTGCTGCTAAATCAGCTACTGTCGGAGAAACACCGGAACAGAAAGATTGAGCAGCTAAGCCGGTTGGTGCGCCTGGCGGTGTGCACGGAGTGGCAATAATAACTGAAAAGTCTTCCACCTGGCCATATACAGGTTGATAGCAGGGGTCTGTAATCGTATTCCCATAAAAATCGGAAATAACCCGGAGCCATATTGACTGCCCTGTAACCGGAGCTGTAGCTGAAGTAAAGCTCCCCGAATGAGTTACTAAGCTTCCTGTATTGTCCGCAAATATTTCTTCTCCGGCATCTGCAAAATCTCCATCATTATTGTAATCAATATATACTTTTATTTTTTCCTGGTTAGCATTTCCGGTTGTTACTGATATTGAATAAAGTGTGTTTGTATTTAAACTGAAATTATTGCACCATTTAGTTTTAAATCCACCATCCGTAACGGCCCCACCGGAGGTATAAGACGTATTTTCTATTGTTAAGCCGAAAACTCCCATTGCAAAACTATTACTAAGATTAGTGGTTTGAGGAGAACAACCTACAGCTGAAGAAGGAGTAGTGCCTGAAATAGGTACGAGCCCAGGTGATGTTAGTAAGGAAGCCCTGAGAGTGGAAATTGCAGCTCTCATTCTTGTTTTTTGATCCGGTGTAAATTTAACCTGGCAATAATCACTGGAATAAGCCATTATATTCTGAACCACATTAACAAGGCTTTGGCCGGTACAGGAATTTCCGGTTGCTCCGCAATTGCCATCATCTCTTCTATGTGCTTCTGTGTCACAGCAGAGGTCACCATCGGTTGTACAAGTGGTATTTACAGGGCATTGATCAGCTGTTCCATCATTGTTTGCATCATCTCCCTGAAAAGTGTGCTTCAGATTGAAGGCGTGACCCAGCTCATGATTTGTACTTGCATTATATTTTGTATATGATTTAAGAGTATATCCTAATGTGTTTGTAGGATCATAACCAAATGCATTGTACAAAATCACTGCTCCGTCATTATTAGGTCCTCCACCCGGATAATATGCAAAACCCTGCGTACCGGCACCACCATCATTATTATCAATTTCATTTACAATCCAGATATTATAATACTCATTACTTGGCCATATACTAAGTGATCTTATGGTAATATCGGTTCCATCGTTCTGAATTCCGTTTGTAGCGTAATTTGAAGTTCCGGATGCATCTACACGAACAATTCCTGTTGTTGGATTGCAATTTGGATCACGAACAGCAAGTTGAAATTGCACTTCAATATCCAGAGGGTAAGCACCACTGCCACCAAAACATGTATTTAAATTATCAATTGCGCTCTGGATCTGAGCGGTAGATATGTTTGTGCCCGTACCCACCGCTTCTCCAAGGTGCATGACATGCACAACTACAGGAATAACATAGGTACTACCAGACTTAGGAATTCCATTATTTATTATATTCTGAATCTTAGCCTCATTTGCCAGAATATTGGAAGCATATTGCGGATCTGTTTGAAGCAATCGTTTATGTACAGCTTCTGATAAACATCTTTCTTGGGCTACACCGGATACTGTCAGTATAAGAAATAGGCCAATAATAATTTTTTGTAAATTTTTTTTCATAAGGGGAGTTCTATAAATGGATTTCAACAAATATAGCCGAATTTAATTTTAAATTTAAACTACTATAGGTGGGTTCTAAAAATTGCTTTTTTTATTTTGATTCAAAAAAATCGGAGAACCCGTTAAACGATTTTTTAAAAATCAGTACTAATGTAGAATATTTATTTCAATCAAGCCATCTAAAATTCGATTTTTGCGTCTATCTATCTATCTATGTATCTATCAGCCATTTATTAACAATTTATTTTGATTGGTTTTGCACGAATAACTTGTTCGTATCTGAATAAATTGTAGGTTAAATTAATTAGTCCGATTATCCCTTTGGCTCTTACAATTCCAACTGAACGTATAAATAATCCATTCATGCTTTGCTCCATAAAACCAAACACATGTTCTACTCTTGCTCTTATTTTTGATTTTGTTGTATTGTATTGTTTGCTTTTTGTTCATCGGTTAAAGGTTTGTTACGATACCCTTTGTCATGCACCTGATTACTCATACAGTAGTCCGCTATTGTTTGCTCTTGCATTTGCCCCGTATAAGCACTATCTGCGTGTAAGGTTCCCATTATCACTTTCGCTTAAAAGTTCCTCTAACGCTTGTGAATCATGAACAGAGGCATCTGTAACAACATAGTGCACTAATTCACTTTCTTCTTTAGAATAGAATCGCTTGCCTTTTGTTTGCTGTTGTTGCAAATCTTCTTCTTCTATCCATTGACCGTACTTATGACAAATGCGTTCTATCTGTTTTGTATTTATATCAACTCCTGAAAGTGTTTGAATAACTTCACTTGCGGTTGCAAAAACCAAATGTTGGCCCCATATAACACATTAACTCTTGAGCATAAGGGATATTTGTCGTACACCCCCAGACTAAAGTGCATTTTTCTACCATCATTTTATTAGTAACTTCGCAGTTTACAAACGTGGATATGTGAGTGCTTATGTTAAGCAAATAAATTATCCATTTAATTATTATATACTATGTATCCATCATTATATTATGCTTTTAAAGATCTGTTTGGGATAGATTTACCATTTCTGAAAATGTTTCAGAGCTTTGGTTTTTTTGTTGCTTTATCATTTCTGGTTGCCGCTTTTCTTTGGTCCAAGGAGTTGAAAAGAAAAGAACAGGAAGGACTTTTAAGTTCAACTACTACCAAATATCTGAAGGGACAAAGAGCTACAAAGGCTGAGCTTCTTACTTCCGGCATTATTGGGTTTATAATAGGGTATAAACTATTGTATATAATTTTTAATTTTCAAGCATTTACAAATGATACACAGGGATTCCTGCTATCATTGGATGGTAACTTGTTAGGCGGAATAGCAGGGGGTGTTCTTTCTGCTTATATGAAATACCGTGAAAAGGAGAAAACAAAATTAGATAAACCTATATGGGTTGAAAAAGAAGTGCATCCATATGAGCATGTAGGAAATATGACACTTATCGGGGCAATTACGGGAATACTGGGCGCCAAACTGTTTCACAACCTTGAAAACTGGGATGAATTTATTGCCGACCCTATAGATGCCTTGTTTTCATTCAGTGGATTAACCATGTATGGAGGGTTGATTGTTGCATCTATAGCACTGATTTATTACGGATATAAAAATAAAATCACTATTACTCATATGATAGATGCATGTGCACCGTCATTGATGCTTGCATATGCAACTGGGCGTATTGGCTGCCAGGTTGCGGGCGATGGAGACTGGGGTATTACTAATACTGCACCTAAACCCGGCTGGCTAAGCTGGGCACCGGACTGGTTATGGAGTTATGACTATCCTCACAATGTGAACAGTGTTGGTGAACCTATTGCCAACTGTTTAACTGACAAATATTGCATGCATCTTGTTCCTCCCGTATTCCCTACTCCACTATATGAAACATTGATGTGCTTAGTATTGTTTTTTGTATTATGGTATTTAAGAAAGCGCATCAGCACCCCCGGCATGTTGTTTTCTATTTACCTTATTTTCAATGGTGTTGAACGATTCTTTATTGAAAAAATACGTGTAAATACACTTTATCATATAGGTAATTTTGCATTTACACAAGCAGAACTCATTTCCACCTTGCTTTTTGTAGTTGGCGTGATTGGCATCTGGCATTTCAGGAAGTTAAATAAAAATAATACCATGCGGAAGGCAAGTGAGGTATAATAAGGGCTGCGGCAAGGCTATTCTTCTGTTTCACTTTTAAAAGTATTTTCAGTAATGGCTACACCATTTTTATAGAAAAAGACTCCACCCCAATCGTATTCTTCTTTTTTGTATATATAGTCTTCATCATCGATAGTAATTGTTATAATAGTAAACTTCCTGGTGTCTTCCTGAATTACTTTTTTATCTTTTATTTTAGAACCTGTCTTTCGGGGTCTGGTTGTATCACTTTCATTTTGGAGAGAAGTAGTATCCGGTTTAATTTTATGATTTGTGGTTGTTTCTTTTTTTTGCACTTTCTCATTTTTAGCAGCTTTTCCTTTCAGATAGTCAAAATCAGCTATATCCATATTATAAGCAAGTTTAATGTTGTATTGAACATCTTTATCACGTTCTTTCCCCAGTTCAACACTAAAAATCTGTTTCCTGAATTTTCCTCTTTCACGGTTTTCAGGCACGTGTGTATCTATAATTACATTCTGTGTAATATAACCCAGCTTTGTAAATGCAAATGTATATTCATACCCCAAAGGCAATTCAGCAGTATTTTCACCTTTTCCGGGATCTAATATCTTAAAAGGTTCGCCTCTTCTGGTAATTGTAACTAATGAATTTTTTAAGTCACCATCTTTTATCTTCAGCGCTACCGTTACTCCCAGCTTTGGTGTTGTCTGCTGGGAATATGCTTTAGAAAATGATAATAAGAATACCAATGCCAGAACTGCATTGATGCACTTACCAACCAATAATATGGATATATTTTTTTTCATTGAAAGTAGTTACCAAAATTACTGATATTTTTTTATTATACTTTGGCTATTTACGTTTTAAAGAAATTCAAAGTCCTGTATGTGTTCAAATTATATACTTCGGCTGAGTGAGACTGCGAAAGAAGGCAAACGCATTCGCTCAGTATTACGGACTCTAACTTGCTTTGCTAATTGAAAACCCGATAAAATTCAGTATAAACAGTTATCCTACGCCAGGATTCATTATAAATTGTAATTTTGTACAAAACCGATAACAACATGCAAAAGCTTTGCCAGGATGTGTGTATACTCACTAAAAAGGTTGGACAATTTATTAAGGAGCAGCGGAACTTGTTTTCTTCCAGTAATGTAGAAGTAAAAGGGAAAAATGATTTTGTTTCGTATGTAGATAAAACAGCGGAAAAACAATTGGTAGAGGGGCTATCGACATTCTTGCCGGAGGCTGGTTTCATTGCAGAAGAAGGTACTTCAACAAAAAAGGGAGAGCATTATAACTGGATTATTGACCCTTTAGATGGTACAACAAACTTTATTCACGGGCTTCCTTGCTTTGCTATAAGTATCGCTTTAATGCGGGATGATAAAATTGTAATGGGAATCATTTATGAAATAAACCTTGACGAGTGTTTTTATGCATGGGAAGGAGGTAAAGCCTATTTAAATGAAAGAGAAATAAGAGTATCTTCTAATTCAACATTATCCACATCGCTGATTGCAACAGGCTTCCCTTACTATGATTATCATCGAATGGATGAATATATGGATTTATTCAAATATTTCATGAAACATACAAGAGGTTTACGAAGATTAGGTTCTGCGGCCACAGACCTGGCATATGTGGCTTGCGGGCGTTTCGAAGGTTTTTATGAATATAGTCTTCAACCCTGGGATGTAGCTGCAGGTGCATTTATTGTTCAACAAGCAGGTGGAAAAGTAACCGATTTCAAAGGGGGAAATGATTATATTTTCGGAAAAGAAATTGTTGCAGCCAATAACTCCTGTTTTAGCGAATTCCTTCAAGCTATAAAAATATATTTTAAATAAATTATATGGAACGGTTTAAAAGTATATGGCAAACTATTAAAATTTATTTTCCAGATGTATGGCAGTAAACTATGGATTTTCTTTTACTGACCAATAGTTTATAAATTTGATATACACAAACAATATTTAATTGAACCCAAAGAGAAATTTTCAAAATAACTTCGACAAAAGAAATATGATTCATTTTCAAATTGCCACCCACGGTCTTCCCTTCGACTTTGCTCAGGGTAAACTAGCTCTGACTGACCGCGCGCGAGTCATATTGAGCTTGTCGAAATATGTGTCGTGGATTGAGGAAGTTATTTTGAAAACTTTACAAAGGTAATATACTTATTAAAAACTAATTTATTTTATGAGCCGTACTTTAATACTAAATAGCAAACAAATTCAGCAAAAAATAAATCGTATTGCTTATGAAATTTATGAAAACAACTATGATGAAAAAGAGATCATAATAGCTGGTATTGCCAGCAATGGTTTTATACTTGCAAAACATATCATAGAAGTACTAAAAGCTATTGCACCTATTAAAATCCGGCTTATTGAAATTGTTCTCGATAAGAAGAATCCACTATCTAAAGAAATAAAGGTAGAACTAACTGATAAAGACTTAAAAAACAAAGTAATAATATTGGTTGATGACGTACTAAATTCGGGGAAAACATTGATTTTTGGATCCAAACCCTTTTTAAACAATCCTGTTAAGAGACTCACTACTGTGGTTTTAGTGGACAGAGGTCACAACCGTTATCCTATTAAGGCCGATTTTGTTGGCCTCTCGCTTTCTACTACTCTTCAGGAACACATTACGGTTGAGCTTGATAAAAAAGGGAAAGAATCTGTTTATTTGAGCTAATTAAGCAGCAATACTTCAGGGATATTTTATTCGAGTTGGGCTGAAGTCCATGAAAATTGCGATTTTACATTTGCCCCGACCTTAAGGCCGGGGCTACCAATGATAATAGGGTTTTAGCCAAAATTATTAAAAAACTACCGAACTATTGGGTAGTATAGTCTGAAACTAAAATTAGTTTAAACGTTGTGGTACAATTAGTTCAAATTCAGGGATAGTAACATAAAAACGGGCTTTATCCATTTTGCGTTGCATCAGGTACTTTCCTCTCATTCTGCCCATATCAGTGGTAAGATCACAGGCTGATTCATAGTCAAAAACTTCTCCAGGTTCTAATAGAGGCTGTTCTCCTACAACACCATCAGCGTCTACCTGACTAAATTCACCGCTGGAATCGAAAATATCCCAATGACGAGAAATTAACTTGACCGTATAATCACTCTTATTTTCAATGGTTATATGGTATACGAAAAGAAAACTACGGTTTTCCGGATCGGAATTTTCTGTGTGAAACTTAGTTTCAACACTTATTTTTATTCCGTGCGTTACTTGTGTGGCATGCATTCCCATAACTTTATTTTTTAAGTGAGTGATTAGAATACCTACAATTATATGCATTCATTTTTTAGCTGAACAAGTATTAAGCCAAAATTTTCAACAATCTATTTTTAATAAATCTGATTAATGGCTTAAAAAGAACTTTTACATTACTGATGTAAAAAGAAAAAAAAAGGTTGCAATAAGAGATATAAATGTTTCTATATTAGAAACGAATAGAAGGCAATATTATTTCGCGGAATTAAAACGTTTTACTCCAATTAACTGATCGTAAAAAGTGCGTTGCTGGCGGTGGTATACATATATGGTATAATCGTTTTCTGTTTCGTAATGCATTCCTTCAATAAGAGTGTCATCTGCAGCTGTTGCACCATCTTTTAAGAAAACGTATTCATAATTGTAATAACCTTGTTTCAGAAATAATGTTGCTTCATAACCAAAACGTTTACTGTTATATACCATTAAATTTTCGCGGTTGCATTTCCACGAGTTAAACGCCCCAAACACGTATAAATTACCATCTGTGAGCACATCATCATACGGCAGAAAAAAATGTACATAACAATAATCTGCCTCCACTTCGCTGTTATTGCCTTCCTGAATTTTTACAGCATAATTCCCATTGATATCAGCAATGGTGGAATATCTTTTAAAGGTACGTTTTTCGTCCGGCATCAGATAGACATGGGTACCTGAGGAAGAATCATACTTTACACTTCCGATACGTTCAGAGTGATAACGTATGCTCTTCATATCAAAATTTCTGAATTCATTTCCTCCGGTGAATACATTGTCTTCATCATAATCATACACAAGTTCCATATCCTTTACAAACAAAGGTTTTAAAGACGTTTTTGCATTATCCCAACGGTTATTTTGAGTAATTACTATCTGTAAATCAGTGTATGGGTTTGTTATTGAGTACCCTGTATGGTTAATGGTAAAATCAATTTCCTGCTTAAAGTTTCTGTCGGCAATAATGCTTGCTGCAAATACTTTTGGCTGAATTATAATTTTATTTTCATAAATCCTAAAACGTTTTGTGATTACAATATTTTCAGGGTTTCCATCGAGAAATACTTTTAAAATGTAATTTCCGGATTTTGTAATTCTCATGTTATTATTGGGGAGAAAGGTATTATAATGCGTATACCTTTGAAGTGTGTTAAAAGAATAGTGATAGTCATTTATTGAATTCTCCTGAAATCCGTCAATGTATTCAGCAGGCATAAGATCAGAGGGTTCCCATGCAGCATTACAATGAATTAGTGTAAATGAGTAATTTTTCAGGTCGGCATCGAGGTCATCAAAGCTTAGTTTGAGCTTTTCCTGGGAGCCAAGGTTAATCAGTGGTTGCGATAATTCAAAATTTTCATCATATAATCTGACTGTTTTAATATTGGGTTTATAGATGTAATCTTCATAACGAATGGTATTACTTCCATAATAATCATCGTCAGTTACCACAGTATCTGCAGAGGCGTTGAGTGTATTCCAAAATCCTGGCTTTTTCCTTTCCTGGGCAGAAGAAATTGTGGCGGACAAAAGGGAGGTTAATATCAATATATCAAAGCTTTTACCTTTAACAAAGCCTAAATATCTCCGGAGGAGTGGAATATTTCGCTCCTCCTGAGCTTGAAAAAGTCTGGGATTATCTATTTCTACCGATATTCCGCTCCTCCGGAGCTTAAGGTTCATAATATACCAAACAAGCTCAGGTTTTGAAAAATTATTTTTAAAAATATATGAATTTTTCTGAAGCTTGAGTTGTTTTAGTATATTGTTTAACAAAACTAACAGCAAATTGAACATTTAATGTGTAACATCGGTTAATAATCTAAATATTGTTTATACAAGGTTTGCAGATAAGCCTGCGCCTGCATTAAAACGGTATCATTTAATTTTGATTGTGTCTTAGATTGTATATCGGCATTTTTTGAGCTAAAAGAATAAATTATATTTTGTTGCGGGGCAACCCATCCTAATACATTTTCATTAGAATAGCAGGCAAACTCTTTTGTATGAGGGTTAAAAATATTTCTGCTCCAAACAAACTGTGAATAGGGTAATTCCATTGCATTTAATAGTGTTGCCGGTAAATCATTTTGATTTACAATTTTATCAATTGTTTTTCCTTTAAGCTTATCAGCGAGTACCTCACCCATAATCATTGCGGTAATTCTGCGACTTTCAGGCAAATTCATATTTCTATTTTTGGGTAAATGGTGACCATGGTCGGCAATCAAAACAAAGAGAGTGTTGCTGTACCAAGGTTGTTGCCGGGCTTCGTTAAAATAATTATACAAACAATAATCGGTGTAATAAGCAGCTTTTTTAAAACGTTCCTGCTCTTCGCCTCCGGTAAACGGGGTTTGCATGTTTACTTCAAATGGCTCATGTGTGCTAAGTGTGAGTACTACAGAAAAAAAAGGTTGTTTTTCCGTTTTCAAACCTTCCAACTGCTTTTTGAAAACATATTCATCATGTGCTCCCCATTTGCTGTTTAGCTGGTTTTTATCAAAGCTATTTTTATCTACTATTTTTTCGAAATGTGTATTTAGGAGGTATGATTTCATGTTTGCAAATTCTATTTCTCCACCATAGTAGAAAGAAGATTGGTATCCTGACTTTACCAGCTCATTGTTCAAAGAGGGTAATTTCTCAGCTTTTCCAGGAGTGGTAATTATTGAATTATTGGGCTGTGCAGGAAAACCACTGAGTATAGCAGCAAGTCCCTGTTCTGTCCTGAATCCGCTTCCATACATTTGTGTAAAAAGCAAACCCTGTTTTCTTAATTCATCAAAATGTGGCGTAACGTTTTCCTCACCATCCAAAGCTTTTAAAATGTCGGCTGTCCAGCTTTCCAGGATAATAAGCACAATATTTGGCCTTGTAGTTTTTAAAAATGTCTGTGGTTCATCCGGGGTATTTTCAAATAGTTCTGCAGTAATATTCTTTGCTTTTGAGTTATCCATAAAGATGTATGGATTTCTTGTATCGTTGGCTTCAACAATACTATGCATCAGGTACCAAATATTATTAGTAGCGATATGATTATTTATTTGCAAAGAAGAATAGTAAGAACTGCTTTCATTTACTGGTGCAAGCTGTAGTCCGCCTCTAATACCAATAACAAGCAGGAATGGGATTAAAATTATCATTCCTGTTTTTATTTTTTTATTTTCGACAGGATAAGAGAAATTAGTGACAAACCTGCGATAGAAACGACTGGCAGCATAAATAAAAATCACACACACAAGCAGTAAAAGCGATACAGACCAAAATGAGATAAAAGACAGCACCTCCTGTGGATACAAGAGGTAGTTAAAGGCTCTTGCACTTAATAGTGTTCCCCACTCTCCGTATATTTTCAGATTAGCAATACTTAATATGGATACCAAAACTATGCATCCAATATTAAATACAAGGTTTAAGAGATGGATATATCTGTGTTTAAAGAATTGCTGAAAAGACCATAAAATATAAGGAATAATAGCAGCTGCACAGGCAGTTGAGAGATCGAGGCGCAAGGCATAAAAAAAGCTTAGTCCTGTTTCTGAATGCAGGTCATCCGGAATTTTCGTGTGATGGTAAATAATAAATGCTAATCTGAAAACAGCAAAAAGCAGTAGCCAGAAAATCAGAAGCCGAACAATGTAATGTACCTTAACAGCACTAAATTTTATTTTCATTTTAAATATAGCTGTCCTGTTCCTTTAAGCTCCTTTTCCACTGTTACTGGGCTTCCGTAACAGTATACATCACCAACATTATCAATTTTGCATACCAATAAATTTGAAGCCTTGATATAACATAAGCCCGTGGTAAATGTATGTACCCATGTATAATCAGTTTGTAAATTTTCACATCTTAAAAATGCAGTACCGCCAATATCACAGGCATGCTCAGCAGTAACTCCACTCAATGCCAGGTCACCGGCACCATGCATGTGAGAAACCACTTTAGAGTTATTTACAGTAAGTTTTATATTTCCTGAATTTTTCGTTCGTACGTCAAATTCAGAAGTAGTAATTGTATTTAAGCCTATAATGTCATTGGTACCGTCAGAGGTGATATATTTTATTACAGGCATTCTAACATAAACATTTATTGGTTTATCATAGCTACGTGTCCAATTACAACGGTTTTTATTTTTTATAAACAGTGTACCATCGTTAACTTCGGTTTTAATAAGCGGAACAATATTTTCACCGGCTTCAACTTTTATTTCAAAGAGAGAATCCTGAGTAATGTACACTTTCACATTGTCTTCAACATAAATTTTATCAAAGCCATTAATTGTACGTATTTCGGTAATAATGGCACCAGTACGTTTAATACAATCGCATCTATTTTCTTTTTTGCAGGCAGAAAGCAGACTTCCGAACATTACAAGCAGTATAATGCAACTATTAAACGATCTTTTCATTTGTATGTAAACGTACTATTTAAAATTACAAATCATTCTTTACAAGAACCGTATTTGTGTTATCAGACGAAAAAATAATTTTATAATTTTTTAATTTCAAATTTTCCAAATCGGACTTAAAAACATAATAATAATCACTGGTAGTTGTTAACGCCTTTCTATCTACCGGTAAGAGCCAGTTTATATTCCAGGTTGTACGATAAAAATTAATTGCAGGCTCGAATAGCCAGTTAATTCCCAATTTAACATTTTCCTGTTTCGTACCGTCCTGCTCATGCCAGGCTGTTAAAGCCTTCATTGCATTTTTTGTTTCCATATCGTATCCCCATTCTGCACAGGAATATAAATCGGCATGACGGTAAAAATTTGATGCTGAAAGCATTGCCACCAAGATACCGGCCGTCAGAATACCATTCCGAACTTTAAATTTAAGTGAATATTCCAAGAAAAAGCCCATATTTATAATGAACAGTGGAAATAAAAACAATGCAAAACGTCCAATCAGGTAATCCGTCTTTAAAAGCAAATGTTGCATTATAATTTCAACAAAGATCGCTATCAATATCAAGTTGACAATAATTAATGGCTTGTTCTCCTCGAAGAACTCTGTTTTCCGGTTATAGATTTGCTTCATAATAATAAGTAAAGGTATGGTAAGCAATAGTAATATTAATGCTTTAATAATAACTGTTTCAACTGCACCAATATGTGTATGTGAAAAAACAGTTATTACCAATGCTTGTAATGTATCGTTCATAAATCCAGTAGTTCCACCAAAGTCAAACTGATTAAAGGTTACAACCCGCCTTACAGGTTCATATAAAACGATAAACATAAACAGAAATAAGAGCAGGTTAATCTTATTGACATCATAGAAATTGAACTGCTTTTTGGAAACAAAACGATACTCATAAAACTTAATGCAATTGAATGTAAGGATTGCTGCGAGATAATAGTCCAATAATGTAAAATTGCCAAGGATGGCCATAAGTGCCGCCAAATTAAAAAGTAACAGATGAATTTTATTTTTACTATAAAAAGACTGGACAAGATGGTATAAGCTCATCACCATAAAACCAATAGAAATACCATATCCACGGGCTAATCCAAAAAAGTCAATCAATCCAACATTTGCAATTATTATAATAAATACTGAAAGGCGAAGCCATGGATCACTCCTTTTGAATAATAAAAACAAATACACACAAAAAACTAAATACATGATTAAATTGGGAAGTCTTAAGGCCAGCTCAGAACTACCAAATAACATTTCCGAATATTTCATCAGTAACGTATTTAAAAGGTGGTTATTTGTATAAGAATTTTTATGGGATAATATATCCATAAAACTACTGTGAACATAAAAATTATAGGTATAACTTTCATCATGCGTAAAAGAGGAAACATGCGCCTTTGTAAGGATAAATAAAAACACTGCCAACCCCACCAGAAATGCAATAATTAAACTTACAATAAACTTTTTGTTCATTATTTCCTACATTTAGTACCTGCCTTTAATTTCATAAAATCAGAACTGGTAGCCCATTCCCCATTCAAAATAATCGGCTTTTGCCCAATGTGTAAGCAATGTAGCATTTATAATGATATGTTTTGAAGCCATATATCTTAAGCCAATGCGATGGAAAAATGCGCCATTATAGGCCTGTTTTTTATACAGATATACACCAAAATCTATAGGCAAAGAAAGCCGCCCCATATTGAATGAGTAACTAATTTTAGTACCAGCCTGTATAATATCAGCAGTTGTTATATTATAAACGGAATCGGTTTCCCAAACTTTTTTTGTTGCATTATTGTAAGCTATTTCAATTCCTCCTCCTAATTTATTCTTATAATTCAGAGTTCGGTATAAGTTGGCTTGTATACCAAAAGCCAGGTATTTTGCTCCATCCGGATTTTCTAATTCTTTAACACCCATAATGCCAATCACAGAAGATTCCCATTTTTTAACTGGTAGCGGAATAGAATCTTTTATATAGACACATGATTTGTTTCCGAATGCATATCCCAAACCTAAGTTTACAGTAGCAATATTAAGCCCCAGGTTAGGTGTATTAGTTGCACCATTTGAAGCATGGGTTAAACCAAGGCCTGCATCAATTCTCCAGGCTTTTGCAAATATAAAATTTGTATTCAGGCGTATATTTACAAAGCCATTTAAATTGGAACCAATTGCCGTATTTTGGTGATTTTCTATTCTGTCGAATGCTTTTGTCAGATAGGCCAGTCCCACTCCTAAGCGTAAATTAAAGCCTATCTTTTTTGAAGATTTATTTAAACGGATATTCGTATAAGGGTATAAAGCTTCCAGATTTCCAAGCTGCTGTGGATTTGCAAGGTATAAATGCAGGAAGCAAATTCCTATTTCGGGATACTTATGAATCTGCTGCCAGGGTTTGCAGCCATCAGTACGAAAAATATAATTTAATTCGGCACCGTAAATATGCCCCTTGATAAGGTTTTCCATATTGTTTCTGTGGCTGATTATATATCCATAGTGGCCCTGGCCTGATAAAATAAAATTATCGGCAGGAGGATTCTGTGCTTTAGAAAAAAAAGGCAGGAGAATAAATACTATTGTTTTATACCGAAACAATTTAGATTTCCGAAAATTTAAAACCCAGCAGGTGCGGGATTCGGCATAACTGTCCCGCACCTGCGGGATTACATTCGTAAATCTAACTACTCTCGGTATAACTATTTTTTCACTCTTATACATACTCAACTAATTTCAGCTATACAAAAATATTAAATTTTATGGGTATCGGATAATGATGGGGGATGGTGAATTACAAATTTTCTTGTTAGGGTTTTACCTCAGCCTGCCCCTCTCCTTAAAAAGGAGAGGGGACATATCACTAATTTACAGATACCTCTAAATTTTTTTTATCGCCTCATCCCTTTATTCTTCTGCAAAAGAGAGAGGGAAAATTGATGTTTTCAGAGGTGTCCTGAAACCCATTCTGGTAAAATTTGTATATTCGGGAAGGGTTTTGTACAAATTTTTATATCTGAAAATTATTATGCAGGAAAAATTAAAAGCATTTGAGCGTTTATTAACGATTATGGATGAATTGCGTGAAAAATGTCCATGGGATAAAAAACAAACTATTGAAAGTTTACGATACCTGACCATTGAAGAAACGTATGAGCTTTCTGATGCCATTATCAATAAGGATATGGTCAATATTAAAAAAGAACTTGGTGATGTTCTGCTGCATATTGTTTTTTATGCGCGGATAGCCTCTGAAACCAATAATTTTACTATTACTGAAGTAATAAACTCACTTTGTGAAAAATTGATTACACGGCATCCGCATATATATGGAGATGTTCAGGTAGAAAATGAACAGCAGGTAAAAGAAAACTGGGAAAAGATCAAGCTGAAAGAGGGTAATAAATCTGTGCTTGCAGGAGTTCCTAATTCATTACCCTCATTAATTAAGGCTTCACGTATACAGGAAAAAGCACGTGCTGTGGGTTTCGATTGGGAAAGGCCGGAACAGGTCTGGAACAAAGTCCAGGAGGAAATTGCAGAGTTTAAACAGGAAATTGATATAAAAGCATCAAAAGAAAGGATTGAAGATGAGTTTGGGGATGTTTTGTTTTCACTGATTAATTATGCACGTTTTATGGAAATTAACCCGGAAGATGCATTGGAAAAAACAAATAAAAAATTTATCAAACGTTTTCAGTACATAGAAAATGAAGCAGCCAAAGCAGGAAAACAATTAAGTGATATGACCCTAGCCGAAATGGATGAATACTGGAATAAGGCGAAAGAGTTATAAGGTTTAAATTTCTATTCGAGCAAATCTGAATTAGGATTGTCTTTACCAAGCTTATCAATACGCAAGAACACACGCCAATAATGTTCTTTATCCATTTTTTCCCAATGTATGATATAGTAACGGTACTGATACGTTTGAATCTGACAAACAAGAAGCAAACAGACTATTAAAGAAGAATACAGGTTACGGATCCATTTTGTTTTTAGCTGCTGGTAAGACAAGCAAATGAGCAGTGCCAGAATAGCATAATACTCTATACTTACCCTTGAGCTAAAACTTCCACCATACCACCAACTCCACCAGGAAGACAACACATACAGCACCATCGATAAAAATACAGTCAATGAATAAAATTGAAATTTATTCTGTTTCGCCAATCTATAGAGGCCTAATAAACTCAGTATAGCTAGGGGTGTATAAACAAATAAACCTTTTTTGTAACTGATCAAAAAATCGATTGGATGTGGTACTATCCAGTTAAACGTTTCCGCTCCATACGAATCGATCCAGAAACTACCGGTCTGAATTTTATAAATAACCGTTTGTATTGTAATAATAGCCATACTTATACCTATACCCAGCACCGTTAGCCTTAACTGATTTTTTAAATATCTAAAACCATCTAACAGTTTATTTTTTTCACCCGCAATAAATGGTGCAATAAATAGAATTAAACCATTTATGGGACGTATTAAAACAATGATCCCAAATACCAAGGCTAGTATTAAAAAGTAAGAAGCACCGGGCGAGTTGAAAAACAGACTCAAATAATATACAAACATGGTAATAAATGCAAAAGAATAGATATGCGACATAGCAGGCTCACAGACCGTATAATAAAACACATTGGTGGCAAAAGTAATTGCAACAAGCGTAAAATTTATTAAGCCGGTAGATGCTTCATACCTGCTTAAAAATTTCCTGAGATAAAATAAACCTATACATAAATAAATGATTGCAGCCAGGTTAATCATGATCGGGTAAATCCTATAATATCCGTCAACCTCGCCACCTGAAATCAGGGTAGCTACGTGAGCAACAATAAAGAAAGGCAGCATAGCTAAGGCTGTACCAGTAAAGTATTTATTCACTTTTTTTCCTTCTGCTTCTACCCTGTAATCATAATATATATGCGGATTCGGATACTTTTTTTCGATTGAGTCAAAAAATGAAAAATTCAAATCATTGTAAATAAAAACTGCCGGCAGATAAGCATAATAACCTTTTCCGTCTGCTTTGACAATATTGTTCCAGTTGCCTTTACTCCACTGAATATTGGATGAACACACGATTAGAATTGCCGCAATAAGGGGTATTATTAACCTATTAAAAATTTTCATAATCACTTATTCCGCAGATTGAATGCGATTATACCGAAACAATCCTGACCTGTCGCCAGGACGGGTTTAGATTTCCGAAAATTTAAAGCCCCGCACGTGCGGAATTCGGCATAACTGAATGTACGTTATTTTTACATTCGTAAATCTAACTACTCTCGGTATAATTTGCTTAAATTTACTAAACAATTCAAAGTAAAATGAATTTTCTATCTCATTTGTATTTATCAGGTGATTCAGAAGGAATAATCATTGGAAATTTTATTGCGGATGCTGTTAAAGGTAATAATTTGGGGCATTTTTCGGAAGACATACAAAAAGGAATAGTGTTACACCGCAAAATAGATTCCTTTACCGATTCGCATCCTATTGTAGAGCAGAGTAAACAGCGGCTAAGAGGGAATTATAAAAAATATGCAAGTGTTATTGTTGATATTTATTATGATCATTATTTAGCCAGAAACTGGGAGGAGTATTCTGATATAGGGTTACAGCAATTTACACAGAACATATACAGGCTTATACAAGCTCATCATTCTGTACTGCCTGAAAAATCAGCGCATTTTGCAAAATATATGATAGAATATAATATACTTTTTGAATACTCCCGATTAGCGGGCATTCAACAGGTATTTAATGGGATGGCGCGCAGGGCTTCCTTTTCATCGAATATGGAATATGCAATAAACGACCTTCGGGAACATTATTTGCTTTTTGAAGAAGAATTCAAACAATTTTTCCCGGAGTTGAAAAAATATATTTTAGGTGAGCTAAAAAAGGTAAGTGAGTAATAAAGTATAAACTACAGAAATATAAGCTCCTCTCATCTTCTCTTTATTTTCAACTATCTTATTTTTGTAACTCTTTTGTTATTCTTTTTTTATATTTTTAACCAAACAGAAGGCCTGTTATTTCTGCATTGTTTATAAATTGTTAATGAATACCCCCCCATAAAACAAATTAATAGTAAGTTCTTTTTATCATTGCTAAAAATTAATAACAAACAGATTATCGAATAATTATTAACGAATAATTATTTTTACTATCAATCTTAATATTGATACATAAATGAAAAGCATGGAAACAGATATAATAAACCCCCGTTAAGCGTAGCGTCCCGCTACGCTTTTTTTAACCGGCATCTTGCCGAAAAGTGCAATAAGAATCAATAATTGTATCTTTGAAATAAAAAATGCCAACAGGTTATCAAATAAAAGAACAAGACAAACTTCATTTTGTAACACTACAAGTAGTAGAATGGGTGGATATATTTTCCAGACAAAAATATCGTGATATAATAATTACTAACCTTGCATACTGTCAGCAACATAAGGGACTTGAAATATTTGCTTGGGTAATAATGAGTAATCATATTCATCTGCTAATAAAAAGTGAGAAAGAAGAGTTAAGCAATCTTTTAAGAGATTTCAAGAGCTACACAAGTAAAAAGATTATAGATGAAATAGATTCATGCAATGAAAGCAGAAAAGAATGGATGTTAAAAATATTCAAAGATGCTGCATTTAAGCATAAGAGGAATTCTGAATACCAATTTTGGACACATGAAAATCATGCGGAATATATATTTTCAAATAAGTTTATCGACCAAAAATTGGATTACATTCATAATAATCCTGTGAGGGCTGGAATAGTTGAAAAACCTGAAGAATATAAATATTCGAGCGCAAAAGATTATGCGGGGGAAAAGGGATTACTTGATATCCAAATTGTAATGCGTCAATGGAAAACATACAAATAGGCCAGAGGCCTTGTTAATAAAAGCGTAGCGGGACGCTACGCTTAACGGGTTATTCCAACACAGTGTTTGACTGTGAAACGGGAATAAATGAAGTCGGTAATGACAAACTATTAATGAAGATTTACCCCAACCCATCCAATTCAACCTTTAACATTCAATTGCCCACCCAGCAAGGCTTTTCGCTATCTGTAATTGACATTACTGGTAAAGTAGTATATGAAAATAAAAACGCTACCAATACTATAACCATTGATGCCACTGGTTTTAGCACAGGTGTATATTTTATAAAAGCAATAAATCAAAGAACGGTATTAAGGAGTAAGGGAGTGATTAAAGAATAAAATCAATGCTTTCCATTGGATGAACATTTTTTAACAACTGTTGCAGCTCATCATATTTTTTTGTATCATACCTTTGGGTGGTGGTAACGTGCTTATGACCAATACTTGCTTAAACAAGACAAAAGACGTATATTTGTAATACTAAATAATCACCACCATGAGTACTACTGAACTAAAATACAACCTGTTTAAT
>JAHEXZ010000025.1 GCA_023251835.1 Bacteroidota bacterium
TTAATTATAAAAAAAGCAGATACTGATGATAAGCGAAAAGTTAAATTACTATTGACTGAAAGAGGTAAAGAAAATAAAGAGCTTGCAAAAAATATAGTTCGTAAATTTAACACTTTGATCGAGGAAAAAATTGGAAAAGAACGTATCGAAGATTTTTTCAGAACCATTGATGAAATAACCCTGCTTGCCGAACAACGATATAAACTGCAAAAATTAGGATAAACTCAAATATTAAAATTCATTAAACTAAAGACAATATGAACAGGATCATTAAAAAAATAGCAGTGCTTGGCTCTGGTGTTATGGGAAGCCGTATTGCATGCCATTTTGCAAACATTGGTGTTGAGGTTTTATTACTCGACATTGTTCCAAAAGATGCAACAGCCGATAAAAAAAGCCGCAATAAAATAGTAAACGATGCGCTTGATTTTGCATTAAAATCAAATCCCTCTCCCATTTATCGTAAGGCTTATGCCAAACGTATTACTACAGGCAACTTTGAAGATGATATGAAAAATATTGCTGCCTGTGACTGGGTGATTGAAGTTGTTATTGAACGTTTGGATATTAAAAAACAGGTATTTGAAAATGTGGAAAAATTCCGTAAACCCGGAACCCTGATTACTTCCAACACTTCCGGCATTCCTATTCACATGATGACTGAAGGCCGAAGCGAAGACTTCCAGAAGCATTTCTGTGGTACTCACTTTTTCAACCCACCACGTTACCTGCGCTTGTTAGAAATTATTCCAACTCCGAAAACTTCCCCCGAAGTAGTGAATTTCTTAATGCACTACGGTGAATTATACCTCGGTAAAACAACTGTATTGAGTAAGGATACTCCTGCATTTATTGCCAATAGAATTGGCGTATACGGCATTATGGCTCTTTTCCATTTGGTAGAAAAAATGGGCTTAACTGTTGAAGAAGTGGATAAATTGACTGGCCCCGTATTAGGCCGTCCTAAATCCGCTACTTTCCGTACCTGTGATGTGGTTGGATTAGATACATTAGTACACGTTGCCAATGGTGTAGCTGCAACCTGCCCTAAAGATGAAGCAATTGACGCTTTTAAAATTCCTGGTTTTATCTCTAAAATGGTAGAGAACAAATGGCTGGGAAGTAAAACAGAACAGGGTTTCTTTAAAAAAATAAAAGGCGCAAATGGTAAATCGGAAATTCATGTACTGGACTTAAAAACATTAGAATACAAACCTTCAGAAAAAGTAAAATTTGCTACACTTGAAGCTACAAAATCTATCGATAATATACGTGATCGTATGAAAGTATTGCTTGCTGGTAAAGACAAAGCAGGGGAATTTTATCGTGAATCATTCTATAGCTTATTTACATACGTAAGTAATCGAATTCCCGAAATTTCGGATGAACTGTATAAAATAGATGCAGCAATGAATGCCGGTTTTGCATGGGAATTAGGGCCATTTGAAGCATGGGATGCTTTAGGAGTTGCTGATACTGTAAAAGCAATGGAGGCTGCCGGTAAAAAACCAACACAATGGGTGTATGATATGCTGGCAAGTGGTGCAGCTTCTTTCTATAAAGCAGAAAATGGCACTAAAAAATATTATGATATACCTTCCAAATCTTATAAAACTATCCCGGGAACAGAAGCATTCATCCTGTTAGATAACATCCGTGCTAACAAAACAGTATGGAAAAACAGTGGTACTACTATCACTGACGTTGGTGATGGTATTATCAACTTAGAATTCCACACAAAAATGAACTCCATTGGCGGTGAAGTAATTGAAGGAGTGAACAAAGCAATTGACCTCGCTGAAAAAAGTTATCGTGGCCTGGTCATCTCCAATGAAGGAGCTAACTTTAGTGCAGGTGCCAACGTGGGTATGATTTTTATGATGGCTGTAGAACAGGAATACGATGAGCTAAACATGGCTATCAAAGCATTCCAGAGCGCAATGATGCGTGTTCGTTACTCTTCTATACCTATAGTGGTAGCTCCTCACAACTTAACCTTAGGGGGTGCCTGCGAAATGAGCTTGCATGCCGATAAAGTGGTAGCCCATGCAGAAACGTATATGGGATTGGTTGAATTTGGTGTAGGCTTAATTCCTGGTGGTGGTGGAACTAAAGAGTTTGCACTTCGTCTGGCAGATGAATTACAAGAGGGCGATGTTGAACTAAATAATTTCCGTGATCGTTTTTTAACAATTGGTCAGGCTAAAGTTTCTACATCGGCTGCTGAAGCTTTTGATTTAGGATATTTACGTAAAGGCAGAGATATGATTGTTGTTTCACGTAACCGTTTGTTAACTGAAGCAAAGGCACAATGTATTGAATTGGCTGAAGCCGGATATACACAACCTGTTCAGCGTAAAGACATCCGTGTTCTTGGAAAACAGGCATTGGGATTGGCTTATCTTGGTGCCAACACTATGAAATCGGGTAACTACATCAGTGAACACGATGAAAAAATTTCAAGAAAATTGGCATACGTACTCTCGGGTGGCGATCTTTCTACCCCAACCGTAGTAAGCGAACAATACCTGTTGGATTTAGAGCGCGAAGCTTTCTTATCACTTTGTGGTGAGAGAAAAACATTGGAACGTATTCAGTCAATTATTACTGGGGGTAAGATTTTAAGAAATTAAGCCCTCTCCCGACCTCCCCCAAAAGGGGAGGAGAGGTTAGGCAGTATTAAATGAAAACAAAAAAACTATAAATAAAATATTAACACCGCTTCAAAAGTCTTCCCTTCGGGGAGGTTGGAGAGGCTTAACTTCAACAACATGAACGCATACATCGTATCCGGATTCAGATCCGCAGTAGGTAAAGCAAACAGAGGCGGTTTCCGTTTTACACGTCCTGATGAAATTTCTGCAAACGTTATAAAACACCTGATGGCATCTGTGCCCAATGTAAATGAAGAACTGATAGACGACCTGGTAGTAGGCTGTGCAATGCCCGAAGCAGAACAGGGTATGAATATGGCACGTTTTATATCTTTACGTTCTTTTAAAACGGACAAAGTGCCAGGAATGACTGTTAATCGTTATTGTTCTTCAGGGTTGGAAAGTATTGCTATTGCCTCCGCCAAAATAAACTCTGGAATGGCTGATTGTATTATTGCTGGTGGTGCAGAAAGCATGAGTTTAATTCCAATGGGAGGATGGAAAATTGTTCCTGATCCTAACATTGCACTTACAAATCCTGACTATTACTGGGGTATGGGACTAACTGCTGAAGCTGTGGCTAAGGAATATAAAGTAAGCCGTGAAGACCAGGATGCTTTTGGTTTTAGCTCTCACCAAAAGGCAATAAAAGCTATAAAAGAAGGCAGATTTAAAGATGAAATTGTTCCGTTTACAGTTTCTGAAACATACATTGATGAAAACGGAAAAAAGAAAACCCGTGATTTCATCGTTGATACAGATGAGGGGCCACGTGCTGATACCACCATCGAGGCATTAGCGAAATTAAAACCTGTATTTGATGCAAAAGGATCTGTTACAGCAGGTAACTCTTCACAAACCAGTGATGGTGTAGCTTTTGTAATGGTGGTAAGTGAAAAATTCTTAAAAGAAAATAACTTAAAACCCATTGCTCGTCTGGTAAGTTATGCTGTTGCCGGTGTGCCTCCGCGTATTATGGGTATTGGCCCCATTGCAGCTATCCCAAAAGCACTAAAACTGGCTGGAATGAAGCAGGACCAGATTGACCTGATTGAATTAAATGAAGCCTTTGCTTCTCAATCACTGGCTATTGTTCGTGAACTTGGCCTTAATCCTGAAATTGTAAACGTAAACGGTGGAGCTATTTCATTAGGCCATCCATTAGGCTGTACTGGTGCTAAATTATCGGTACAACTTTTTAATGAATTGAAACGCAGAAACAAAAAATATGGAATTGTTTCCATGTGTATTGGTACCGGACAGGGTGCAGCAGGGGTTTATGAGATGCTGAATTAAGCACCCCTCCCAACCTCCCCTCAGGGAGGAGAAGAAAACTAAAAACAATTAAAATCAAATTTAATATTAACTTCCCACCTTTATAATCCCTCCCTTGAGGGGAGGGTTAGGAGGGGTAAAAACAAAAAACATGTCAACACTAACTCAAAAAGGAACTGCACTAAAAGGTGGCGAATTTCTTATCAAGGAAACAGAAGCCAATGATATTTTTATTCCTGAAGAATGGAATGAGGAACAATTAATGATTGCAAAAAGCTGCCATGACTTTCTGACACAAAACGTATGGCCTATCCTTGACCGTATTGATAGCCAGGAAGAAGGTTTAATGGTTGACTTGTTAAACAAAGCCGGAGAGCTTGGATTATTGAGTATATCAGTGCCTGAAAATTTAGGTGGTTTTGGTAAAGATTTTGTGACTTCTATGTTAGTTACCGAAGTGCTTGGTAAAGGATACTCTTTTGCTGTAGCTATGGGAGCACATACGGGAATTGGTACTTTGCCGATTTTATATTATGGTAACGAAGCGCAAAAAGCAAAATATATCCCGAAATTAGCTTCCGGTGAGTGGAAAGCCTGCTATTGCTTAACTGAGCCAAGTGCAGGCTCAGATGCTAATTCCGGAAAAACACGCGCTACTCTTTCTGCTGACGGAAAACACTACATTCTGAATGGACAAAAAATGTGGATCACCAATGCCGGTTTTGCTGATATATTTACAGTATTTGCAAAGATTGACAATGATGAAAACCTGAGTGCATTTATCGTTGAGAAAAATTTTGGCGGCATTTCCCTGAACCCTGAAGAGCATAAAATGGGTATCAAAGGAAGTTCAACACGTCAGGTATTTTTCAATGATTGCAAAGTGCCTGTAGAAAATTTATTATCTGACCGTCAGAACGGATTTAAAATTGCAGTTAATATATTAAACCTCGGACGTATAAAACTTGCCGGTGGTGCTGTTGGTGGTTCTAAAGAAATCATAACAAAATCTGTTCAATATGCGAATGAGCGTCAGCAATTCGGAAGACCTATTTCAAAATATGGAGCAATCCGTTACAAACTGGCAGAACAGGCTATTCGTACCTATGCAACTGAAACAGCAACATACAGAGTAAGCCAAAACATTGAAGATGCAACCAAAGCGTTAATTGCCGGAGGTATGGATGAAGCAAAAGCAAAACTAAAAGGAACTGAACAATTTGCTGTTGAAGCCGCAATTTTAAAAGTACACGGTTCAGAAGTGCTTAATTATGTTGCAGATGAAGGAGTTCAAATTTATGGAGGAATGGGTTATAGTGCTGAAGCGCCTATGGACAGGGCGTACCGCGATGCACGTATCAACCGTATTTTTGAAGGAACAAACGAAATCAACCGTATGCTTATTGTAGATATGATGCTGAAACGTGCTCTGAAGGGTGAACTGGATTTAATGACACCTGCCCAGAAAGTTGCCGGTGAATTGATGAGCATCCCTGATTTCAGCACTTCTGAAAGAACGTTGTTCTCTGAAGAGAAAAAATACATTGTTAACTTCAAAAAAGCAGTTTTGATGGTTGCCGGTGCTGCTGTTCAAAAATTAATGCAAAACCTTGCTAAAGAGCAGGAAGTATTGATGAACCTGGCAGATATGATGATTGAGTTGTATGTTTCTGAATCATTACAGCTACGTGTAGAAAAATTAGTAGGCATGCGCGGTGAAGAAGCCTGCAAAGAGCAGTTGGAAATTATGCGTGTATATATCAATGATGCCGCTGACAGAATCCAGAAATCCGGAAAAGAAGCTATCAACAGCTTTGCAGAAGGTGATGAGCAACGCATCATGTTAACCGGTTTAAAGCGTTTCACCAAAACAGAACCAATCAACACCACAGCAGCACGCAGAACTATTGCTGCTAAAGTGATTGCTGAAAATAAATATTGTTTCTAAAACCTCACCCCAACCCCTCTCCACAAGGAGAGGGGCTTTTTAATTGTCATCACTACAGATTACATATTACTCTTCTCCTATTGGTATCATTGAAATTACAGGCAATGAGGAAGGTATTGCTTCCCTTTATTTTATTGATGTTAAAAAAGAAGATTCACCTGTAATTTCCCCTATATTGAAAGAATGTCTTTATCAGTTGGATGAATATTTTAAAGGTATACGTAAAGAATTTGGCCTTAAACTTAATCCTCAGGGCAGTGAATTTCAAAAGAAGGTATGGAATCAACTACTTGGAGTTCCTTTTGGAAAAACCACTTCTTATTTACAAATTTCAAAACAGATTGGCGATAGTAGTGCCACACGTGCAGTAGGCAACGCCAATGGCAGTAACCCAATTTCCATTATAATTCCCTGTCATCGTATTATTGGCAGCAATGGTAAATTAACTGGTTATGGGGGAGGGCTATGGCGCAAAGAATGGTTGCTTAACCATGAGAAAAACACTATCTTCGGAAAACAGACAGAATTGTTCTAATAGGCATCTTAGTTACAAAAATTATTTAGAAGAAATTATAAGTGGTTTAACTTCGGTAGAAAAAGGAGTTTTTAGCTGAATGAAATAGATTCCGTTTGTTTGGTTGGTTAAATCAATCTTATAAGTTCCATTTGCTGTATTTTCAGCCTTTTTATAATGTACTTTTTGGCCAACAATATTATAAACGGTAATTTCAATATCCGTAGCTTTATCCAGTTCAATGGAAACAGTAAAAGAACCGTTATTCGGATTTGGGTAAACAGACATATTATTTTTAAATGCGACAGTTTCTTTGATACCAACACCGTTGCATGGATTATAGCTACCAATTAAGCTTGTAACTCCTGAATTTGCAGGGTCTAACCATGGTTTTAACTGGTGGTCGGCTGTGGTTCCGTCTGAAGTCCAGTGGTAGGAAAGTTTACCATAAGAATCCGGTTTGGTTTGACCATTAGGTTGAACACTATTACAATAGGAAGTTCCACCAGTTAAGGTACCAACTATCTGACTGCTGGTATTGAACAAAGGTGAGCCTGACGATCCTCCTTCAGTAACTCCCCAACCATTTGTTGTACCTCCCCAATACACACGCCAGTGCGTGCCCGAAACTCCTCCCCAGGTGGAAGACGATGCGGTACCAGTTGTTTGTGATATTTTTTTATTACTGCCACTTGGGTGATGTATACATACAGACCCACTTGTCGGGGCAGAGGTTGATTTGTTCCATCCATTCCAGTAGGCATTTGTCCACCAGGTTGGGTGAGTTGTAGAACTCATTTCTAATAACAAAAAGTCAGAACCGGAATCACCCCCATTATCATCAGAATCAGCCTTTTTAGTACAACCGGTAAATACATTATTAGAGGTACCATAAGTGTCAGATTGACCGGTGCATTGTATAGCTTCATAATTAAAGTAAAATTTCCACTGATTAAAATCGGAAGTGGAAGCATCAACTCCGCAATGAAAGGCTGTTAGAATATAACGTTTACAATCTAATGCCGCATTGTTAATAAGAGAACCGGAGCAATATCCAACATTTACACCTTCTTTTACCAATACTTTTACAACTCCCCTTTTTTCATCCTGCCAGTTGTTTCCTTCAGGTGAACAAATAACATTGACCTCGCAATCGTCAGCCATAGGCAGCTCCCGGTATTGGTGAGCCAATGATGTAATCCTGAATTTGCCCTGTCCTTTTACCGTAGCAGGTTCAAAATACTCAATAATTTCTTCCGGACCTTTTAGAAACTCTGTTGAAAACAGTTCATTACCCTGGTTATCTAAATAGGTATAGGAGCCATATATCTGTTTATGATCAGGTGTATATACATGCAGTGCAGAGCCTTCCGGTAAAAAGAAATTATCGAAAAACAGGCATGTGGCAAGTGCCTGGTTTGATTTTAAATGTAATCGCCATACTCTGTCTCCATTAGTAAGTTCAGACCAGAAACCGGCATTTACCATAGTTAGATTCACGTCAAAGATTCTTGCAAAACGCGGATAATTACCTTGTTTTTGAAATACTTCTGCATCAATCAGATCTTGGGTAAAATCATGTGATGGCATTGTTACAACAGGTATATCACCTTCCAGTGTATGAATAAAACTATAGGGAGCAATTCCGGGATTTTCCTGCGCATTCATACAAGGTGAAAATAAAAAAAGTGCAGATAAAAATAAGAGATAAGCTTTTCTCATAATACTTGTGGTATTAGTTAAATGATATGCCCTGATATAAGACAAGCAATAGTATTATTTAGTTGCATAGGTAACCCGTTTATCACCAAGTTTTAATATTACTGTATTCTTTCCGGCATATTTTAAATTAGAAATATTGAATTTTAATTCTTTCATAATCAATTTACGGCAGGCATCCCCGTTATTTGTATGTTTTAAGCATAACGATAACTGAGGTGGCAACGATTTAGCATACATGCCATTTGAATATAAGTCAAATGAATGTTCTTTACAACCACCGGAATAATTAACAAAAACAGATAGCACATCATTATCTATTTTTATGCTGTCCACAGTATACATAGCTCCTGTATTTGTCATATCAACTTCAGCATTAACAACAGCATTTTTTATTTCCGGGATTTCGGCCTGATTTACACCTGTTTTTTCATTTGATACAGATGCTTTTGTTGTTTGTGTAATTTGTTTTTTATGGCAACTATAGAATAAAAGCGCTGAAATAATGAAGCCTTTTACTAATAGTATACTGCGAATCATAGATATTTTAGGTTTATTCAAATGTAGCCTTTTCCGTTGCGAAAAGCAAGCCTCAGCAAGGTTTAATTTTCCGGGCTAAAAATCAATTTTTTTAAACAAACATTACACCTTTGTGAGTAAAAATTCGACTAACACTTTTTTAATAACGACAATAACGGCTTTTGCTGAGTCAGAGATATTTGATTTTATTTATGAAAGTCTATATTTTAATAGTCACTAAGTGAAAACTTTTTAGCATGTGGGTAATAAGCATTAAAATATCCATATCCATTCTGAACATTGGTAGGGAAATGGATAGGCTCAGAAGTGAGTTGTGTTATCAGTCCTCCTGTACGTTTGGCCGCAGTTAAAAATTCATAATACCCTTTGGTGATATTAGCTACTTCTACAGCAATACTATCCGTTGGTTTCACCTTTTCCAGAATAGCTTCATGTTCCAGCACATTATTAGTAAAGGATGCATCATTCAATAGTTCAGATGATGATAATATTTTATTTGTACCATTTCCGAAATAAGAGCTGATATCAAGATTTGCACCTGTAGAAACCTGTTTAAGGATATAATTCACTACATAAAAATTTTCTTCGGCAGGATTATCAGTTAAAATATATTTTATCGAAATAACGGTATCATTAGGATTTTTGGTAACTATTGGGTATACCGTATCAAACTCAACCTTAGGAAGCATGGTAGTTACAGCCGAAGCGTAAAGTCCGGTAGAGGGTTCGGTTACATTTAAAGTATATGTGTTATAATTTGTCAATAAAGTACTATTGCTCAAATATATGCCCGGAACCAGCATATTTAAAGTATCCGTTTGGTTATTGTATGAAACAGTTACAAAAGCATTTGTTACTAAGAACTTATTAAGCAAGTCTGAGGTAACGTTTTCTGAGGTTGCAATTGGCTCTAAAGGGCTGAAAGATTTTGTTAAAGAAACAATTATGCTTTTTTGAGGAATAATCTGAGAGGCCACTACAATTTTTGATTCGGCAGGTTCCACTTCAATATCAATTCCTTTGGGGGTGCATCCGCTAATTAGTAGTAAAATTACTATACAGCCTGGCAGTATGAACTTTTTCATATTGATAGTTATTAAAATTTAAAATTATAAGCTGCGAACGGTATAAAGCCGAATAAGCCGTGTGCCACGTATTTTGCACTTCCGTCAGGATTTGTTTCTACGTCTACCCTGAAAGGTTGTGCTCTGTTATAAAGATTATAAGCTCCAATACGCCATTCGCCATCCCATTTAATGCGTTTACGATTGGGTTTCGATTTAATAATAAAACTTATATCTAAGCGATGGGATGGAGGCAATTGGGCACTGTTTCTGTCGGCATAAATAAGAAGCATATCCACATTGGTGAGCGAAGAGTTAGGCATCACAAACATACCGGTTACAGGAGTAAAACGCTGTCCTGTTGAATACACCCAGGCAAATGAAGTTGATAAACGTTTAGTAAAATCAAAGCTCCCTACAACTGACAAGTCATGTCTTCGGTCATAGGTAGCGTAATAAGTTTTACCATGATTTAATGCATCAAATTGTCGTGTAGCCCATGAAAGTGTATATCCTACCCAGCCTGAGAATCTACCAGACGTTTTTTGTACAAAAAATTCAAAACCATAAGCATCGCCATTCCCGGTCACCAGCTCCCGCTCATAATCATCATTTAGAATAAGGTTGGCACCTTCACGGTATTCAATCAGGTGGTACATTTTTTTGTAGTAAGCTTCTGCAGATACCGTTGTTTTTATCTTATCAAATAAATAATTATAGCCACAGGCCAATTGATCGCTCTGTTGTGGTTCTATCCTGTTACTTACCGGATACCATAAATCTGTTGGCAGTGTAATGGTGGAGTTGGAAACAAGATGTAAATATTGAACCATTCTTGAATAGCTGAATTTCAGGGATTGTTTTTCATTAATGGAATAGGAAACTGAGAAACGAGGTTCAGGGTTAAAATAGATTCTGCCTTGATGTGTTAACAAAAAAGATTGCCGTAAACCATAATTCAGCTTTGTTTTGGCAGTAATATCAAATTCATGGTTGGCATAAACTTCCATTTCCTGTGTTGTTATTAATTTGCCCTCAGCCGATTTTACAAACTCAGATATTTCTCCTGCGGAATTAACAACATTTGGCCTAAAGCCGTGATGAGTAAATTGAATACCATATTTAATAGTGCTTCTGGTGTTTTTGAAATAACTAAAATCATATTTAAATCCAATATCAGTGATTTTGGAGCGTGCGCTAAAAGAGTTTCCGGGAGTTGTTGCATCAATAGTGTATCGGAAACGGGTATATATAAGAGAAAAATTGGAGAATAATTTTTCATTGAATAAATGATTCCACCGCACGGTGCTGATATTGTTACCCAAGCGAAAGCCTCCATTTAGAAAATTTGTTGAAGACCTTAAAATATCATCGCCATAATAAAAACTAAAATAAAACCTGTCTTTATCTGATAGCTTGTAGTTCAGCTTGCAGTTGGTATCATAAAAGTGGTAAGGCAAAACATCTTCGCCTTTATAAAGTAATTTTAATAATTGGTCAATATATGATCGTCTGCCAGAAATAAGAAAAGACATTTTATCCTTAGCAATAGGGCCTTGTAGTGTAATGTGTGAAGATAAAGTGCCAATTCCACCATCGACATGAAATTTTTGTAAATCTCCATCTTTCATACGTATGTCCATTACGGAAGATAACCTTCCTCCATATTGAGCAGGAAACCCGCCTTTAAACATATTCACTTCTTTCAATGCATCATTGTTGAATACAGAAAAAAAGCCAAACAGATGTGAAACATTATACACTACAGCCTCATCCAGCAAAATAAGGTTATCATCCCCGGAGCCTCCTCTCACATACATGTTGTTTTGCCCTTCTCCGCCCCGTTTTATACCGGGCATCAGTTGCATCACCTTTATAATATCTGTTTCGCCACCAAGAGTAGGTATATTTTTTATTTTTTCCATCGGCACATAAATAGTGCTCATTTGTGCTGAACGTACCTGTTCTTTTTCTCTGTTCCCTTCTGTTGATACAACTATCTCAGTCAATACATTTTCAGCAGGTTTTAATTGAACATTCAGCGTCATGTTGTTTTTTAAATTCACCTGGCGCGTTTGAATAGAATAGCCTAAAAAACTAATTACAATTTCATATTTTCCCTCAGGAAGTGTCAGGGAATAGAATCCATATACGTTAGTAGCTGTTCCGGTAGTAGTTCCTTTGACATAAACCAAAGAACCAATTGTTGTTTCACCACTGATGGAATCATACACAGTACCACTGATTGTATAGTGATTCTGAGAATGCAGCAATACAAAACAAAAAACAAAGCAGAATGTGGCAAAATATTTTATCATGCTGTTATTTGCTGCTGAACAATTTTTCAAGTGCAAACATTTCATCGCGCAACCGGGCTGCTTCAGCAAAATCAAAGGCTTTGGCAGCCGTATCCATAGCTTTGCGGGTACGGGTAATGGCTTTTTGAAGTTCTTCCTTACTCATGTACTGAACTATAGGATCTGCTGCATAGTTGATGGTTTCATTTTCAACATAAGCACGCGACAATTTTCCTTTGGAATCTACCACTATAGAAGTTTGTCCCATAATTGATTCTCTTGTCTTGTTCAGCGCTTTAGGCACCAAACCATTAGCAATATTATAAGCAATCTGTTTTTGTCGTCTGCGTTCCGTTTCATCAATGGTGCGTTTCATGGAGCCTGTAATGCTATCAGCATACATAATTACTTTACCATTCAAATTACGTGCTGCACGTCCCGCTGTTTGTGTTAAAGCACGGTCCGACCGCAAAAAGCCTTCTTTATCCGCGTCTAATATTGCTACAAGTGATACTTCAGGTAAATCCAAACCTTCCCGTAGCAGGTTGATACCAATCAATACATCAAACATCCCCAGACGAAGCTCCTGCATAATCTTAACACGCTCAAGTGTATCTACATCAGAATGTATATAACGGCAACGGATTCCAATATTTGACATATATTTTTGCAGTTCTTCCGCCATTCGCTTTGTTAGAGTTGTTACCAATACGCGTTCATCACGTTTTACTACTTTGTCAACCTCTTCCAGTAAGTCATCAATTTGATTGATGCTTGGCCGTACTTCTATAATGGGATCTAAAAGTCCTGTGGGACGAATGACCTGTTCTGCAATAATTCCTTCTGAACGCTGTAACTCATATTCTGCCGGTGTTGCACTTACATAAATAATCTGGTTATGCAATGATTCAAATTCTTCAAACTTCAACGGGCGGTTGTCCATTGCAGCAGGCAAACGAAACCCATAATCTACTAAATTCACTTTTCGGGCATGGTCGCCACCATACATGGCACGTATTTGTGGTACAGTAACATGGCTTTCATCAATCACCATCAAAAAATCAGCAGGAAAATAATCCAGCAGGCAAAAAGGTCGGGAACCCGGCAAACGATGGTCAAAATAGCGGGAATAATTCTCAATACCTGAACAATAACCCAATTCACGCATCATTTCCAAATCATAGGTAACGCGGTCTTCTAAGCGTTTTGCTTCCAACTCTCTACCCATATCTTTAAAATATTGTACCTGCTTTACCATATCTTCCTGTATCTGGAATATGGAATTTTTCATAGTTTCAGGACTGGTAACAAATATATTAGCAGGATATATAATTACATTATCCAGTTTCTCAATAGTCTTTCCTGTGCTGGTTTCAAAATATTCAATATCTTCAATTTCATCGTCCCAGAAAACAACACGCAGGGAATAGTCTGCATAGGCAAGATTAATATCTACCGTATCTCCTTTTACCCGAAAGTTACCACGCAGAAGCTCTTCCGTACTTCTTGAATAAAGACTTTCTACCAATTTGTGTAAAAACTTATTACGGCTTATAATGTCTCCTTTCTTAATAGGGATGACATTATTTCGAAATTCAACAGGGTTGCCTATACCATAAATACAGGAAACAGAAGATACTACAATAATATCGCGTCTGCCCGAAAGCAAAGCAGAAGTGGTACTCAAACGTAATTTCTCTATTTCATCATTGATAGATAAATCTTTTTCTATATATGTGTTTGAGCTGGGAAGAAATGCTTCCGGTTGATAATAATCATAATAGCTTACAAAATATTCAACTGAATTTTTTGGAAAAAATTGTTTGAACTCACCGTATAATTGGGCAGCAAGCGTTTTGTTATGACTTAGTACAAGGGTTGGTTTTTGTGTTTGTTCAATTACATTGGCAATGGTAAATGTTTTCCCGGAACCAGTCACTCCTAATAGTGTTTGAGCTGGTACATTATTTTTTATCTCATTTACCAATTGTTGTATGGCTGAAGGCTGGTCACCAGTAGGCTGAAAATCGGATATTATTTTAAAATTCATGATAAGCGAAGTTAAGAATTTAAAATGGAAAATGCTTTTCTGATTTACATTACAGATGGGTTAACGCATGATATCAACTTCCTTGCTCAATTAATTTTTAAAGCAGAGGCATTCTCTGTTATGGACAAGGGATAGTGTATTCTGCTATTATTGCATACCTTAGCATTGCTATCATGAAAGAACAAATGAAACTCAAACAATCCAATTACAAAATATTACAGATTTTAAAATTTTCATTAATTGACAAAATCCCTATACAGCAATTGTTTGGCGACTATTATCTACAAAATCTCAAAGAACAACATTGTAATCAACTGAAAATCAATTTATAATATTAGGATGCCAGTGTTCTTTATTAAAAGAGAATTTTTATTTCCCTATTGAAAAATTTTCCAAAACCTAAGTTGGTTTGAATTAATAACTATGCTTTAAAGCTGCATAATTTTTTTAATTTCCATTTCCAGTGATTTTACTCTGTCATTAAGTTTTTTCAGGCCTCTGAATAGGACGTAACTACGTTGATATTCACCTATTGCAAATGCCGGTGAGCCTTGCACAACAAGCCCTTCTTTATCTATTGTAGACCCTATACCTGACTGGCCGGCAATTTTAACTCCATCGGCAATTTTAACATGGCCAACCACGCCAGCCTGTCCACCCACCAAAACATTTTTGCCAAGTTTGCTGGAGCCGGCAACAAAAGCGCCTCCTGCAAGCATTGAATTTTCACCTATCTCAACATTATGAGCTATTTGTACCAGGTTATCAAGTTTTGCTCCTTTGCGTATAATTGTTGAACCAATGGTTGCCCTGTCAACAGATGTATTGGAACCTATTTCAACATTATCTTCAATCACTACATTTCCAATTTGCGGTATTTTCTTATTATCCGAGTTAGGAGCAAAGCCAAAGCCATCGCTCCCAATTACAGTACTTGCATGAATTATACAATTATTTCCTATCACAGAATCGTGGTATATTTTCACTCCGGCATAGAAAGTAGAATTATCTCCAATTGCTGTGTTGTCACCAATATAACAATGAGGATATATTTTTACATTATTTCCGATTTTTACATTTTCACCAATATATGCAAATGCACCAATATAACAGTCCGTTCCATATTTTGCACTTTGAGAAATATAAGATGGTTGTTCAATACCCTTTTTATTTTGTTTTGTTTGATAATAGATTTCCAACAAACGGGCAAAACTACCATAGGCATCTTCAACACGTATAAGTGTGCAGGTAGGTTTTACTGATTTATCAAGTACTATACTATTATTTACAATAACAATAGAAGCATCTGTTTCATACACCATAGGAGTATAAATTGTATTTGCCAAAAAGGATAAGGTACCTTTTTTTCCTTCTTCAATTTTTGATAAACCGGAAACTGTAATATCTGCGTTGCCTTCAATTTTTCCGTTTAACAATTCTGCTATTTGGCGGGCTGTGTATTCCATTTCTTAACCAATTTGTAGTGATAGTTAATATTAACAAACAATAAAATAGCCATATACCTTTGGCGTAAAAACCGAAAATGAATATATGGCAGGGCAAACAGCCGGTGGCTGTTTGAGCCCGTTAGCGTGAAAGCCATCTGCCTTTAAAAAACAATTATATACAGATGAAACCAAAGATAATATTTTTTTGCAAAAATTTGTTAAATCAGTAGATATATTTATACTGAGCGGATGAGTTTGCTAATTTTTGTAAAACCCGATAGCTATGGGGTCATTCAGCCGAAGTATAGTAACAAGTTTTCAGGTAATACAATAAAAATCAAATGAATAGATTATTAATTAATTTGTTGGGTGTATAAAAAAAGCACATCAGTTTTTGATGTGCTTAAATTTTTCAGTGGCCTCGAGAGGACTCGAACCTCCAACCTACAGAACCGGAATCTGCCATTCTATCCAATTGAACTACGAAGCCAGTTATAATCTTATGCAAAGATAATGTAAAAATACCTTCTAATCTTATATTTATTTAAGCAAGAACCTTACCTGTTGCTATAATGACGCCAATAGGGAACCGACTCTCAAACCTATTACAAATTGCATCAGTATTTTTTTATTCAAATACAATAAAAACAGTACTTTTATGTTTAAAATATCGCAATTTAGTTATGCTGCACGATATGAAAAGAATATTTCTATTAATAGTTATTACACTATCAGTTCAATTCATTCTTGCACAAAATGTTGGTGTTGGGCAATGGGAAGATTTTTTATCATATAAAAGTGGTGTTTCCGTTGCAGAAGGTGGAGGAAAAGTTTACTGTGCAACCCAAAGTGGAGTTTTCTCATTAAATAAATCAGATAATACGATTGAACGTTTATCAAAGATAAATGGATTGGCAGATATAGAGGCAACCGTTCTTGGATATAATTACTACAGTAATAAATTAATCATTGCATATAAAAACTCCAATATTGATATTATTGATAATAATGGGCTAATTGTTAATCTTTCTGATATTAAGCGTAAACCTATACTTGGAAATAAAGCAATTAATAACGTTTACTTTATTAACCAATATGCCTATTTTGCTTGTGGTTTTGGAATAGTTATTATTGATATGGATAAATTAGAAGTAAGTGACACCTATTACATTGGCTCTAATGGCAGTTTAATTAATGTGAGAGACATTACCTCTGATGATAATTATTTTTATGCGGCTACTGATGCAGGTATATACAGAGCTTTAAAAAGTAGTCCTAACCTGGCGAATTATTCAGCATGGTCTGTTATGAACGGACTTCCTGCAGGTGTATATAACACAATAACTGAGTTTAATGGTAAAATATATACTAACTATTCTAAACTGTTTACAAATGGCACTTATTATCAGGATACAGCCTATGTATATGATACTTCATGGAATTATTTTATTCCTCCCACTGCCCTTACTATTCGCTCATTAAAAAAATATAATGATGTTTTAATTATGACACAACCGGGAGCTGTAACAACCTATGATTCAGATTTGATTGTTAAAGATTATATTAGTGGTTACTTTAACGATCTTACAAGAGCTGACTATGCCATTACAGACAACTCTGGTAATATATGGATTGCTGATGATAAATATGGGATGGTAGGTTGGCGACCCGGAATCGGCATATTTTCTTATTTTCCTGATGGACCTTCCAGTGCAAATGTGGTGGCAATAAGTATTCAGGGAAACAATATGGCAGTGGCACCTGGTGGTGGTGGAAATGGCTATTTTGTAGATGGATTATATGACTACAATGGTACTACATGGAAGAATATAAAGGGTAACTATCCTTCTATTGTGAATTTGGATACAATAAATAATATCAGTAATGTATTGGTTGACCCGAACGATACAAAACGAATATACGCAACAACAGGCTTGTGTGGGATAATTGAGTTTTATGATGGCACCCCTGTAAAACTATACACCGATATAAACAGCTCTTTACAGCGAATCAGTCCAACCGGTTATAATCCGATATGGACTTCCGGGATGGCATTTGACAATGTGTCAAATCTGTGGATTGGAAATTCCGGAGTACAGTCTTCAATTTCAATAAAAAAAACGGATGGTACATGGCAGGCCTTAAATTTTTCTTCTTTTATTGGTGGTACACCCGAAATTGGGCAGATACTGGTGGATAGAAATGACCAAAAGTGGGTAATACTTACTCGTGGGAACGGGCTCATGGTTTATAGTGGTTCGGGAACGGCTCCTAATACTTCAAATACAAAAAAATTGAGTAGCGCTGTTGGAAATGGAGCTTTGCCCAGCACTAATGTGTTTTGTCTTGCTCAGGATATGGATGGTGAAATTTGGGTTGGAACAGATAAAGGCATTGCAGTATTTTATTCTCCTGAAAGTGTTTTCTCCGGTGATAATTTTGATGCTCAACAGATATTGATTGAACAGGATGGGCATGTGCAAATACTGCTTGAAACTGAGCTCATCCAGGCCATTGCAATTGATGGCGCAAACCGTAAATGGATTGCAACTGCAAATTCGGGAGTATTTTTAATGTCGGCTGATGGAACAAAACAGATTTACCATTTTGATGTAAACAATAGTCCTTTATTCAGTAATGATGTAAAAAGTGTAGCCATTAACCAGCAAACTGGTGAAGTATATTTTGGCACAACAAAAGGAATTATTGCATTCCGGGGAACAGCTACTGCCGGTGCAGAATTTTTTACTGATGTATATTCATTCCCAAATCCTGTAAAACATACCTACGATGGTCCGATTGCTATTAAAGGGCTTGTAAACAACACTACAGTTAAAATAACCGATATAAGTGGTACATTAGTATATGAAGCTTTGTCTGAAGGAGGACAAGCTATCTGGTATGGTCGTAATTTTAATGGTGAACGTGTGAGTACAGGAGTTTACATGGTATTTTGCACAAATGAAGACGGCACACAAAAAATGGTAACGAAAATTTTGTTTATCAACTGATGCATGCTTCATAAAACAAGTGGTATCATACTTCATACTACCAAATACTCTGAAACTAGTCTTATAGTAAAGATTATCAGTCCCGACCTGGGTGTTAAATCCTATATAGTTAAAGGGGGCAGAAGCAAAAAAACAAAATTTAAAGCTACTATTTTCCAACCGTTAGCATTGGTTGACATGGTAGTATCGGGCAGAGATAAGTCTGATTTACAACGCATCTCGGAAATAAGCATTCTATATCCTTATTCGGACATTCCTTATAATATTATCAAAAGTTCCCTTGTATTATTTTTAAATGAAGTAATTTATAAAGCAATAAAAGAGCAGCATCCGGATGAAAATGTATTTGAATTTATAAAAAATTCATTACAAATACTAGATATAAAACAGGGTAGTTGTTCCAATTTTCATGTTTTTTTTATGATTCAATTGAGCCGTTATTTGGGGTTTTTTCCGGAAGGGCGATATTCAATAGCTACTCCCTTTTTTGATTTGCAGGAAGGACGTTTTGTTGATAAAAGGCCTGTTCATATTTATTATCTGGAGGCTTCTTTAAGCTGGTTATTCAGTGAGTTAATAAGAGCCGAATATACCAACATCCAGCAGTTAAAAATAGATAAGCAGCAACGAAAGCAGCTTATAGATGCACTAATTAAGTTCTATCAGTTGCATATTTCATCGTTTGGAGAAATAAAGTCGCACCAGGTATTAGAACAGGTTTATTAAATCCTTGCTATAAAAGAGTTTTGTTGCATGAATAAGAGAAACTGTCAAGAATAACCACAACGCATAAATAAAGTATTTCCCCTGATAAAAATTGGGTTTTTCGGAAGAACTCGGCAAAAGTGTTTTTTTGTAAATTGTTAAATTTTTAAAAAAAGTTGCAATTTCTTATCTTATAATATATCTTTGGTAGTGTTTCTTTGTTAAGAACTTTAATTTTATTGTTATGATAAAAAACTACATATTTATTATTTGTATATCTTTTTTGGTCTTTTTTTCTTTAAAGGCCAATGCTGATACAATCACTGTATCAATTACTAACAATGCATTTACTCCATCTACTTTTTCTGCTCAGGTAGGTGATGTTGTTAAATGGGTATGGAATTCAGGGGGAACAGCACACAATGTTACCAGTACAAGCCAAAGCATTCCTGCAGGAGCCGCTCCACTTGCTTCAGGGAACCTGACAAGCGGTACTTATATTTACACCATAACCCTGGCTGGTAATTATGGTTACAGTTGTACATTGCACATGTTGAGCGGTATGGCTGGTGGTTTTAATGTTACCACAACAGGTATTTCTAAACCTGTTTTAAATTTATCTGCAACGGTGTATCCTAATCCGTTTAAAGATAAAGTAATCATCAAATACAGTGGTGTTGAATCAATTGATGTAGTTAATATAGTTGGCGAAAAAGTGAAAACAATTGAACTTAATGCAACAGAAAATAAAACAGAAGTTACTTTTGATGAATTTCCTTCCGGTATTTACTTTTTCCGTATTTATAAAGATGGTGATATAATCGAAACAAAGAGAGTTATTAAATCGGAATAGTTTCTTTTGCTGTGCTTTAAAAAATGTCCTGTAATTTTTTACAGGGCATTTTTTTATTCATCAGAACCTGTTTCCGAGTTTTGCAGGGAAGTCTGGATAGAGGCCTTTTAATTATACTCTGACCCCAATCACACAAACTATAAATTAAACAAAACAAATGATTTGAGTTTATATTATTTAATTGAAAGGCATTTCAATCAAAAAGATCCCCTAACCAATTATATTATAGGAATAACCTATGAGCATACATTTTATTAGATATACTCGGGCTTTATAATACTTTTGTTATCATTAAGTTTATTAATAAAAAGCAGATTGGGCTTGAAATTATTTTTTTTAACATTGTAAAGGAATATTACCCCAAAGCAATATTTGCTTATAGAACCAGCTCTTACCCTGTTATTTTTCATTAATCGTATAAAGGGTGAGGGCGACAATTTTTCTTGTTTTACTTCTGCAATTACAACATTTGCTAAATTTTTTTCCTCAGTATCGTTCTTAAATTGAAGATTAATGTCTAAGGTGAGGCGCTCCTTAGTGAATTTGTTTACTAAAGTAATTCTCGAACAATTTGACCATAATTTCGGAAATAAACTTTGTGCTGAAAAATTAGTCTTTTCTTCCAGAAACTGTTCTGCTTTATCCTTTATAACATAATCAACTTCTTTCTTTTTTATTCGGTTCTTAATTGTTCTTCCCTTATTATTTTTAAACTTTATTTCAAAATAATGCAGGTTGGAATCAACATAAATCCGGTGACGCACTTTGTATCTGGTGGGTTTACCTCTGTGGTGTTCCATATACATTTTGAAATCCTGGGTATCGAAATAGAGTGTTTGATACTTGCTTGCACGTACACCATTTATTTCAAGAATTTTATAATCATTCACAACCTGCATCAAAAAGCCAGGCAATTGATCAGAACGAAAAACAAATTTAGTATCTGTTCTGTTCATTAAAGCAACACTATCCATCTCACCAAGAGTAATAGGCTCAAAAGCAGCAAGCGTACTATCAATACTTTCCATTAACTGCATTATGCTTTAACTCAATCTGGTGAACTACATTCAGTAAATTTTCAAACTGTATTGGCTTTTTTATAAAGAAACCAAAATTAATATTCAGTTTCTTCAGCATCTCATCAGCCTCTCCTAAAGACGACATAACTATCACAGGCGTATCCATTGACATAAAATTTTCCCGGATGCTTAAAAAAGTTACTCCTGAAATAATTGGCATCATCAAATCACAAATAAGCAAATCAAAATGGTTATCCATAACCATATCAACGGCTTTACTTCCATTACCGGCTATTTGAACTTTATGGCCATTTGCCGTTAGCTTAAAAGTCAATGCCGTTAAGGTTATTTCATCGTCTTCAATCAGCAGAATATCCATCTTTCCTCCTCCTCCTAAGGATAGATAACTATAAATTTTTTCTCGCAAAGCTATTGATATAAACCGGCAACTATTTTACTTTTCGTTAAGCTATATTTAAAAATAGCCTAAATCCATTTACTTATGGCTACTTCAGAGCCATACGGTTAGTTCTTTTTATAAAAAACTTTCTGAAAGGAGTTAAAGAAGGATTCTAATTTTTGCTCCATTTGAATACTATCTATCTCACCATGTTTATATTCCAGAAATAATTGTCTCAGATTTTGCTTGTGGTATTCAAACGAATGTACCGATGAATACTCATCCTCAAATAAACTTTTATATTCCCCAAAGTCAGAAGGACTTATCTTTTCAATCGCAAGCATCATCCATGTCGAAAAAATGAGACTGAAAATAAAAAACAAAGGTTTTAAAATAAAAGCATAATTTTTCATCTGAAACATTAATTAGCAAAAAAAGTTTATAACGGCTTCCAATAAGCAGCGCGCACCATTATGCTTAAAGAGATTATATTAAAGATACACCAGAAAGCATTTGCTGCAAACCCTGAAGCTGTTGGGTGATGCCCCATAGCCAGCAATATTGCATTATAAGTAATTCCAGTTAAAGTAGCCCCAATAATTATTAAATGAGGCAAGATATGCTGAATATTCTTTGTAAAACGCTTCCCTTTGGGAGTAACATTGAACTTAACTTCCTTTCCTCTTAATACAGATAACAGAGCCATCAACATAAACCAAAAGCTTGATATATAATACTGATCCCCTCTCTTTGTGGAAATACCCCAGCAACCCAGCATTATTGTCACGGTGTTCATAATTTGAAAAGGCAAAAAATATTTAAAGAAATCAAAACTGAATGCTTTAACAGGAAGAGATAAAGTAAAAAAAAAGATAATGGGACTAAGCAGGAAAACCAGTATCCACAATGGAGCAAAATAAGACCATATTGTTGTAAAATAAGATATTTTTTGCCCTGCTGAAAGTCCATTTTTAAATATAGGATTATCTCTAAAAGCGATATCTAATGACCCGGCTGCATAACGCTGATGCTGCTTAATCCAACTGTCCAGATCTTGTGTAGATAGCATTTTGCACTCTATATCAGGATGTTGAATACTTTCCCATCCGTTTTCTTTATCGGCATGAAGCATTATAGAAGTATATATATCTTCAGATGCATGAAATTTGAAAGGAATTATTTCCTGTTCTAATAAAAGTTTCTTTTTTTGAGCATCTATTGAAGCATTGTTTGTATGTCTGGTAACAAGCCCCTCTTCTGTTTTTTTTATCTCTCCGGCAAAATCTTTTACAGCAAGGTTCATAATCGCTTCTCTTCTATGTATAGATCCTGCACCACAACAAAAAGCCGCATTATAGTAATTCCGTTTCCTCAATATAACATCATAAAAAAGTCGTGGATCATTACCAAAAATATCTTCGTTCACTTTTATCTTTCCAAAAACAAAATTGATTACGCAAATCAATTTCTTATTACTTAATTTAAACCTGTTGATAATTGTATCACTTAGTTTTTCAGCCTCGCTTGTATCATAAAACCATTGCGGTGTCTGAACCCATGCAACTTTCCACCTTCTGAAGTAACCGGTAGTATTACCAAGAAAATCAGGAAAGGGTCGTGTATCTGCATCAAGAATTGCAAATAAATCCCCGGTTGTATGGTCCAATGCATTCTTAAGGTTACCAGCCTTATAACCTTTATTATGTTCTCTGATTTTGTATTCTACCCCCTCCTCTTCTGCCACCTGTTTCATATTTTCCTTTGTTGGATCTCTTCCATCTCTCCTTCCGTCATCTAATACATGTATTTTTATTTCAACATCAGCAAAAGGGTATCTCATTCTTTTTGCATCTTTAATGCTTAGCCTTACCAATTCAACATCTTCATTATAAGTCGCAATAAAAACATCAATTTTTACCGGTCTATCGTCTCTGCCCTGCAAATCCTCAATTTCTGAAAGATAGTGTACCGGAGATGTTTTTTCAGCATCCTTATAAGACCAGAAATTGATAACCACCAGCACCGTGCTTATAAAACTTAACGATTCTGCCGCCACCAGAGGAATAGCAAACCACATAGCATCTGGATTAAGCGAATAATACCAGCGCCAGTTCAAATAAGCAACACCCAATACAATAGTAATTACACCGAAAAACTGAAACAATAACGTTCTGAATGGATTATCCGGAATAGCAGAATATGGCTTCCTTTTCTCAAATTTGTCAAAGTAAAACTGCTTCGCCACACGTCATCAATTAAGAGAAATGAAAAATTGAATCTAAACTCATTGAATTGAATTTATTCTTTATATCATCTTTAACATTAACAAACTTTACTTCAATACCTTGTTTTAGTGAGTCTTTTAAAATATCAATCAGGTTAGCAATGCCTGTATTATTAATAAAATTCACATTTTTAAAATCAACATATTGCACTCCCTGAAAATAAACACCTGCCAGTGAATTAATCGCATAATGCCCTCTTAACTGAAAAATTTCATCTGATTTAATAATACCATCATTTATTGCACATGAATCTGTTGTTTTTAAACCCATTCTTGAATTATTGATTGAATCATCCAACAATTGACTATTTTCCGTTTCCACTAAAACATCGGTTGAAATAAAGTCCTGATCAATTTTGCCCGGTTTAAACTTTGCTTCTGAAATATTTTCCATTGTTATTGAGTATAAAAATTTCACATTCAAATCTAATAAGTAAAAATTTCGGTAGATTTAATTTTCGTTAATTCAGTAATTATTATGGCCAAAACAGAATACTAAAACCCAACCCATGTGCAGAAAAATTTTGCCGTCTTTAATTTTTATTACTTGAAGCATTGTCCTGAGGCTGGCTGACTTTGCCACACTCGGGCGACCGCTCGACCCGACACAAAAAGTTTAAATTTCGTACAGAAGTCTTGCCCACTTTTTCGCCCCGTTGAAAAAACGGGGCGTTTTGGCTATCCCACATTGCAGCACATTTGCTGGTTAATTTTCAACATATTGGCCTTCAGACGGAATAACCTCCCAATTTCTGCCATCAAAATTGTATATTTGGTCACTTTTTTAACAATATGACAAGAGAGGAGGCGAAAGCCATTATAAATACTCTGATTGAACGATTTTCGGAACACCGCAAAGAATACCATTTGCCCGATTATAACGAGCAGAAGGCAAGACAGGATTTCATTAATCCGTTTTTTAAAGCACTTGGCTGGGACATTGACAATGAAAAAGGCGCATCCGAAGCATATCGCGAAGTAATTTACGAAGATAAAGTAGTAGTACGAGGAAAAGCGAAAGCACCCGACTATGGTTTTCGCCTTTCGGGTAGCGGAAAAAAAAGATTGTTTTTTGTTGAAGCAAAAAAACCATCCGTTGCGCTAAAAACAAATAAAGAATCCGCATATCAATTAAAACGCTATGGAAGTAGCGCACAGGCTCATGTTTCTATTCTTACAAACTTTGAAGATTTTATTGTTTATGATTGTTCACGAGTTCCAAACCTCAATGACAGCGCAAGCGTTTCTCGTTTAAAGCACATACATTTTGAAGACTACATAAAAGAGTTTGATTTTATTTACGACACATTTTCGCACGAAGCAGTTACAAAAGGTCGTTTCGATAAATTTGTGCAAAGTGATGCCAATAAAAAAGGAACCGACACGCTTGACAAACGATTTGTAAAAAGCCTTGACGAGTGGCGATTATACCTTGCAAAAAGCATTGCATTTAATAACCGAAAACTGACAGATGAAGAAATAAATTTTTCCGTTCAGCAAACTCTTGACCGTTTAATTTTTCTTCGCTTCTGCGAAGATCGTGCCGCAGAGCCAGATGCTCAATTGCAAAAAGCAGTTTCCAAAGGCGATTCATATAAAAACCTGGTTGATCTTTTTAGACAGGCTGATGACAAATACAATTCCGGACTTTTCGATTTTAAGAAAGATGTAATCACTCCCAAACTTAAAATTGATAATAAGGTTTTAAAAATTGTAATCAACGAATTATATTTTCCTCTCTGCAATTACGATTTCCGTGTAATGCCAGTTGAAGTATTGGGCAATGCCTATGAGCAGTTCCTCGGAAAAGTAATACGCACCACACCCGCACGCAGTGTAAAAATTGAAGAAAAACCCGAAGTACGAAAAGCGGGCGGAGTTTTTTACACACCGCAATACATAGTTGAATACATCGTAAAAAACACTGTTGGAAAATTAATTGACGGTAAATCACCAAAAGAAATTGCTCAACTAAAAATTGTTGATCCCGCCTGTGGTAGTGGTTCGTTCTTAGTTGGCGCATTTGAATATTTACTCAATCACCATGTTAATTGGTATCATGAAAAAGGCTTCGCCACAAAAAAAGGAAAAGACAATCCATTTACACCACAAGGCACATTAACCACGCACGAAAAAAAGCGTTTACTAATTAACAATATTTTTGGAGTTGACATTGATGCCAATGCAGTTGAAGTAACTAAATTAAGTTTGTTGCTCAAATGTATGGAAGGCGAAACCGCAGCCAGCATTACGCAACAAATGAGTTTATTTCACGAGCGTGTTCTTCCCGATCTTGACAATAACATTAAAAGCGGAAACAGTTTAATTGATACGGATATATACGATAACGCAATAGATTTAGGTTATGAGCGAAAAATAAAACCTTTCTCTTGGAAAAAAGGGTTTCCTGATGTATTTAAACCAAAGAAAGAAGATGAACGTGACGAGTTGAAAAAACAATTTGAATTAGTTAAACAAGCCGATGAAAATATCGGATCAAAAGCCCAGCAGTTAATAAGAAAATATCAAAGTAAAGTTGAAGAACCAAAGCTTGAATATGGGGTTAGTAGTGGTTTTGATATTGTTATCGGCAATCCTCCTTACGGTGCTTTATTTTCAGAAAGTGAATTAAGCTACTTTAAAACAAAGTATTCAACTTCTGTATGGAGAGGGGAAAGTTATCTCTTGTTTCTCGAAAAGGCACACTGCTTATTAAGAAAAAATGGCTTGCTTGGTTTTATTATTCCAGATACCCTTTTAAACTTAGGATTCACGCAATCGCTTAGAGATTATTTATTGAAGAATTCTTCAATATCTGAAATAGTTAGTTTGCCTTCTAATGTTTTTGTGGGCGCAACCGTTGATACAATATTATTATTTACAGAAAAGAAATCGTCAACTCCTCAATTTCACGATTCGAAAGTTTCTGTAAAAATATTCAACAAAAAAAATTCTATAAATATTCTGACTAACCCTGTACGTTCTTTTATAGCTAATACAGGTGATTGGTATAAGAGTAAATCCTTTAATCTGCAAAGCGATTCGTCCGAGCAAACATTAATATTGAAAATCGAAAATGAAAAAAGGAAAATTGATGATATAAGTAATATATTCTATGGTATAAAAGCTTATCAAGTCGGTAAAGGTAAACCTCCTCAAACTGCTAAAGTTCGCGATAGCAAACCATATACTTCAGAAACTAAAAAAGGAAAAGAATGGTTACCCTTTTATGACGGAAAGAATATTGGTCGATATAAACTACTTTGGCAAAAAAACAATTGGCTACATTATGGTAATTGGCTGGCAGAACCACGTAATCCTTCTTTATTTGAAGGAGAGAAAATCCTCATACGTAAAATAATCGGGAAGACATTGATTGCAACTTGCATTGCGGATACTGCCTTTTGTAATACCCTTCTCTTCGTTTTGAAAATTAAAAATCAAAATTATTCTTACAAGAGTGTTCTTTCGATATTGAATTCTTTTTTAATAGGATGGTATTTTAGAAAAAAATTTCAGATAAGTAGCGATGATACTTTCCCTCAAATAATGATCCGGGATATTTTACAATTTCCTATCCCAGAAATAAACTCTAAAGCCGATATAGAGTTAAATAAACATGTTGATTTGCTCTTGAAATTGAACGAGGAATTAAAAATCGAAAAACTTCAAACCAAAATCGATCAAATAAAACAACGCATTGAACACAGTGAAGAAAAAATAAATGAGTTGGTTTACGAACTATACAATTTAACAGAAAAAGAAATTAAAATAATAGAGGGAGGTAGCAATGAGTAACGTAAAATTATTTGAGCATAAGCAAATACGGTCTGCGTGGAACGAGGGAGAAGAAAAGTGGTATTTTTCAATTGTAGATGTTATTGGTGTTTTAACCGATAGTTCCAAGCCGGGAAATTACTGGAAGGTTTTAAAACATCGTTTATTAAAAGAAGGCAACCAGTCGGTTACAAATTGTAACCAACTGAAATTGCAATCTGCCGATGGCAAGTTTTACAATACCGATGTGGGCAATACAGAACAATTGCTTAGGTTAATACAATCTATCCCATCGCCCAAAGCCGAGCCTTTTAAGCTTTGGTTGGCACAGGTAGGCTATGAGCGTATTGAAGAAACTGAAAATCCCGAACTAAGTTTTGACCGCGCCATGCAAACCTATTTACAAAAAGGCTACAGCAAAGCATGGATTAACCAACGCTTAAAAAGTATTGAAGTAAGAAAAGAACTTACCGATGAGTGGGAGAACAGCGGTGTAAAAAAAGGAAACGAGTTTGCTATTTTAACCGATATAATTACCAAAGCCTGGAGCGGCAAAACAGTTAAAGAGTATAAAAAGCACAAAAACCTGAAAAAAGAAAGCCTACGAGACCACATGACCAATCTTGAATTGGTTTTAAATATGTTGGCAGAAGCTACTACTACAGAAATATCGAAAGAGAAGAAGCCAAAAAATTTAACTGAAAATAAAATAATTGCACAACAGGGTGGCATCATTGTCGGAAATACACGTAAACAAATTGAAGCAAAAACCGGCAAAAAAATTGTAAGCCCCAATAACGCAAAAGAGCTTACCGGCAAGAAAAATACAAAGAAATTAAAATGAGTAAAGATATACGTATACAACTTGCTTTGGATAATTGGGATGATTATGTAATCCAGTTAGCAAGCATGTCCGATAAAGCACTTGTAGAAAAATTAGAAGTAATTAATATGCAAGCGGTAATTGCTCACGAAAAAAATATTTCTTCATCATCTGAGTTACTTGAAATTTGGTGGCGACAAGTTGTAGAAGCACGCACCTACAAAGCCGAAAACAATATCCCCGATGCACCCAACGAAATTGAATTAGCCATTGCCGATATTGAAACCTTTGTTGCTAAATCCGAACAACGTCAGGATGTTTTAAATGAAATGACACAACCTGTTCAGCAATCTCGCCCTAAAGTTCAACAGCATAATAATGACAGCCAGCTATCGCTATTTTAGAAAAAAACTATAAAAGCAAGCTACCCTGGATTCATTATAGAATTTGGAGAAGATGAACCTTATCGTAAACAACAGTATTCCAAACTGTTTATTGCCTATGACAATCTTGAAAAAGCTTGGAAAGAATGGCTTGACTTGGTTCAAAAATAATATAACGACCGCCAGCATTCCACAGACAAATGCATTGCATAGTCTGCTGATTTTTGCAAACTCATACAGTAGAAGTATTAAAACCAATCTTAATGTCTTAAATTTGCAATATGAAATTTAAAATTGGTGATAAAGTCTGCTTTTTAAACGAAAAAGGAGAAGGAACAATTACTACAATCATTAATAAAACTACTGTAGGCGTTACTATAGAAGAGGATTTTATAATACCTTATGCTATTTCAGAGTTGGTTTCTGTTAATAATGATACAGACCATATACCATCTGCACAAAAAGCTATAGTAAACACCTCTGTTGAAGAAACAAGACGCTCAACTGTAGAAACAAAAAAAATTCTGCCCCAAAAAGAAAAAGAAGGAATTTATATTGCTTTTTCTCCTGAGAACATAAATGATATCACGTATTCTGATTTTAATGTATGGCTAATCAACGCTACTAATTATAAGATACTATTTACATATTCATTGTTCCAAAATGGTAGTTATATCACTATAGAAACAGGCACTATAAAAGAGAATGCATCACTACTGCTTGAAACCATCAACAGAAAAAAATTACACGATTATTCTACTTTTAAAATTGATATTTTATTTTTTGATGAGAAACCGTATTCGCCACAGCCTCCAATCACTGAACTAATAAAACTAAAACCTGTTAAACTGTATAAAGAGAATGCTTTTGCAGTTAATGATTTTATCCCGGACAAAGCATTGGTAATAGATGTTTGCTCTTTTGATAATTATGAAGAAAAAATAAATCTCCAACCTCAGACAGATCTTTCAAAAATATTGTTCCGGAAACAAACCTATTCTGAAACCTCAAAAAAATCAAAACCACACATAAACAATGGCCCCGCCTATGAAATGGAGATAGATCTTCACATCGAAGAACTATTAGATAATTATAAAGGAATGAGTAATGCTGAAATAATACAGGTACAGCTTAAACACTTTCAGCAAGCTCTGGATAAAGCCATTAATGAACATTATAGAAAACTAATTATTATTCACGGTGTTGGTAATGGCAGATTAAAACACGAGGTCCGCACTATACTCTCATCGTACAAAAACCTTCAGTATTACGATGCATCTTATAGTAAATATGGCTTCGGTGCCACGGAAATTTTAATTCACTGAAACACTATAAATAGAAGCCAATCTATATTTGATGCACCCTTCCTGCATCTATACTTCGGCTGAATTAGTTTGCAATAGTTCGACAAGCTCACTAACCATTGCAAACTCATTCGCTCAGCATTACTGACTCTAACATGATTTGCTATAGTTCGACAAGCTCACTAACCATCGCAAACTCAGTAGATTCAGTATATCTTCCTGCTTTCGGCTATTTTTTTAACACTAAAAACCTATTTTTTTTGTATCTTTGCAATTGCAGGCCGTTCTATCGCCCCAGCTATTAGCAGGGGAGGAAAGTCCGGGCAACACAGAGCATCCCACTTCCTAACAGGAAGGTTCTTTCTGCAAACAGTGGAAAGAAACAGCAAGTGCCACAGAAAATTACAGCCCTTCAGAAATGTGGGTGATGGTGAAAATGTGAGGTAAGAGCTCACGGGAATGGTTGGTGACAGCTATTTCGGGTAAACCTTGGGAGTTGAAAGACCAAATAAACCGGAGCTTAAGAGCTGCTCGCTCAATTCCGGAGGGTAGGTTGCTTGATCCTTCCCGTGAGGGAAGGGCTAGATAAATGATAGAACCTGTCCGCCTTAGGCGGACTCGACAGAACCCGGCTTACAGGCCTGTTTTTAAATTATTCTCCACTGTTTCTTCCATAATTGAAGCCGGGGGAAGGCTTTTGTTTATCTAAAATATTAGATTATTTTTGTAAATTATAAACAAACCATGAGGATATATATTGAATCTTACTGAATTTGCGATGGTTAGTGAGCTTGTCGAACTATAGCAAAGGCCGTTAGATTCAGTAATACTGAGCGAATGAGTTTGCAATGGTTAGTGAGCTTGTCGAACTATTGCAAATTCATTCAGCCGGAGCATATTCCCTTTCATGGGTAATACTTATCGACAATTATTAGCAACTACATAATAATGGCACAAGTAGAGTTAATTATGCCTAAAATGGGCGAAAGCGTTGCAGAAGCAACAATCATCAAATGGTTAAAAAAAGAAGGGGATCAGATTGATGCTGATGAAACCGTATTGGAAATTGCTACCGATAAAGTAGATAGTGAAATTCCTTCGACTGCTGCCGGAACTCTTGTTAAACGTTTGTATAACGAAGGTGATATTGTTCAGGTAGGTAAAGCTATTGCACTCATCTCAACAGATGCTGGAGGCACTGCTATTATAGAAAATAAAATAAAATCGCCCCAACTAAAAACAGAAACGGTTTCCCAGCCCGTTACAACACCTGACTCCAAACAAACAGTAATTATTGGAAAAAATTCTTCCTCCGGTAAATTTTTCTCCCCTCTTGTGCGCAATATTGCTAAAGAGGAGAAAATTACAATGGAAGAGTTGGAGTCTATTGCGGGAACCGGAGCCAATGGCAGGGTTACCAAAAATGATATACTGGCTTACCTTCCAACAAGAGGAAAACAAACAGCCTTTACCATAAAAGAAAAGGAGGAAAATAAAGCTCAACCACAAGTTACTAAAACTACCACATTAATAAACGAAACAGCAACAAACAACAAACCTGCTGTTAGCGTAAATGCGGGTGACGAAATAATTGAAATGGACAGGATGCGCAAGCTCATTGCCGATCACATGGTGATGAGCAAACACACCTCACCTCATGTTACTTCGTTTGTTGAAGCTGATGTTACCAATATTGTAGTATGGCGTGAAAAAGTAAAAAAGAATTTTGAAAAACGCGAAGGTGAAAAATTAACCTTCACTCCTATCTTCATTGAAGCATTGGTAAAAGCCATTAAGGATTTTCCGATGATTAATATTTCGGTTGATGGCTCCAAAATTATTAAACGTAAGAATATCAATATAGGTATGGCAACTGCCCTTGCATCAGGTAATCTTATTGTGCCGGTTATTAAAAATGCCGATACACTCAACCTTATTGGTCTTACTAAACAAGTAAATGATTTAGCAAACCGTGCCCGTAGCGGAAAGCTTTCTCCTGATGATATTCAGGGTGGCACTTATACAATTTCAAATGTAGGTTCTTTTGGTAATGTGATGGGAACTCCTATCATTAATCAGCCACAGGTAGCTATTATGGCTGTTGGTGCCATCAAGAAAAAGCCTGCCGTTATTGAAACACCAACGGGTGACCTGATTGGCATACGCCACTTTATGTTCCTTTCACATTCCTATGATCATAGGGTTGTTGATGGTTCTTTAGGTGGTCAGTTTGTTCGTAGAGTAGCCGACTATCTTGAACAATGGGATATAAACCGTGAGTTTTAAAAAGCCCTTTGGAAAAACACATTTTAAGTAAATCAACATTTTTGCGTGGGCTGCAGTGCTTCAAATCCTTATACCTGTATAAGAATTTTATTCACCTGCGCGATCCTCTATCCCCGGAACAAAAAGCGATTTTTAACAGGGGAAACAATGTAGGTACACTTGCACAACAACTTTTCCCCGGAGGTATTGATGCTACTCCCGAAAAACGTTCAGACAATACCGCAGCAGTTGAAAAAACACAGCAACTTATTAATAACGGAGTTGAGATAATATATGAGGCTGCTTTCCAGCACGAGCAGGTACTTGCAATACTTGACATACTTGTAAAAAAAGACAATCACTGGTATGCCTATGAAGTAAAAAGTTCAGCTAAAATTTCTCAAACCTATTTACTTGATGCCTCCATTCAATACTGGATTATTACCAGGTCAGGGATTCCATTGACAGATATATCACTTATCACCATCAATAATCAGTATATGAAATGTGGAGCGTTGGATTTAAAGAAATTATTCAATTTCACTTCTGTAAAACAGGATGTCTTACGTAACCAGGCGTTAATAGAGGAAAAGATACATCTATCTAAACAAGTATGTATAAATCCTAAAATACCGGAAATTCAAATTGGAGAACAGTGCTTTAGCCCATACAACTGCGATTTTATAGGCTTATGTTGGAAAAATGTTCCTAAAAACTCTGTGTTTGAAATAAATGCGGTACCTAAAACAGAACTGTTCAATTTATATCATGCCGGCAATAAAACTATTAATGAAATACCAATAGTCAATGCATTGGATAAAAATGCCAATATTCATATACAAGCTGTAAAAAAAGGAGAAGCACACGTTAATGTCCCTGGAATCAAAATTTTTTTAGACAAGATTTCTTACCCGCTTTTTTTCATGGATTTCGAAACCTTTATGCCGGCTGTTCCCCTATATGATAATACTAAACCCTATCAGCACATTCCATTTCAATATTCATTACACTATAAAAAAAATAAAGAAGTAACAGCCGAACATTTTTATTTTCTGGCTGATCAGGGAACTGACCCAAGAAAAGCCTTTCTGGAAAGTCTTTTGAAACACACTGAAACGTCAGGAACTATTTTAGTATTTGATGCATTAATGGAACGTAACATTCTCAATGCACTAAAAAAAAAACTTCCCGAATATTCTGCCGAAATTGACTTACGTTTAAACCGGATTGTGGATTTGATGCAACCTTTCCAGGAACGTAGCTATTATCATCCGGCAATGAAAAATTCACATTCTATAAAAAATATACTTCATGCTTTAGTACCTGACCTAAACTATAAAGATTTAAAGATATCAAGCGGAAGCATTGCTATGTCAGCATTTGAACAACTACAAACAGAAACTGATTTATTAAAAATTATGCAAACAAAGGAAGAACTACTGGAATATTGCAAATTAGATACACTTGCAATGGTTAAAATTTTTGAGATTCTTGAAAAACAGGTTATATAGACAGGATACTTTATAGCTCAATTAATTTTGCTTCTTTTACCACAACATTCAATTCACTTATCATCATTGCTGTAGCACCCCATACTATTAAACCTTCGATTTCGTAACAAGGCGTTTTTATTTTATAACCACTGCTGTTAGTAACTGTTTTTTCCATTATCGCAACATTGTTCAAACCAAATAAATCAACAGTAATTATTTTTTGAACTTCATATCCATTCATCACTAACTCTGGCTGTTTTCCTAAAAAACCTATAAAAGGAGATACTAAAAAGTTACTTGGAGGAATATATATATCCGTGAGCTTGCCAATGATTGTAATTGTATTATCTGTAATACCAACCTCCTCGTAAGTTTCGCGCAAAGCAGTTTGTTGTATGTCAATATCTGTTTCTTCAAATTTCCCTCCCGGGAAAGCCACCTGTCCGCTATGAACACCGTTATAAACAGGGCGTTGTATTAGCAATGTAAAAATGCTGCTTTCAAAAGGAAACAACACTATTAAAACAGCGCTTCTTCTCGGGTTGTATTTTTTAATTTCAGATGGCTGAACGGGCTGCCTGCCCGCAGGAGCCATTAAAAATTGGGCTTCTTTCCCCGGTAAGGGCTGTTGCAGACGAATTCTTAATTGCTCAAAAAATCTGGTAGACATAATTTTCTGAAGTTTTCTAAATGCTATAATTTATATCAAACAAGAAACGGTTAACTTTTAAGAAAATCCATCTGTGGCATTCTGTACGGCAAGAGAACTTTTAACAAAAACTAAAAAATACCTTATTCGATATAAACTCTACGATTTTAAAAGTATGAAAATTAAATTTAATAAATCTCTTGTTAATAAAGTGGTTAACAAAATTCATTAAAAACTAAATATTTTGGAACAGGGCTGAAACCAAATCAAATTTTAAGCGTACAAGAATCGGTTTTCAACATGAAAATATCGGTAGTTTGCACAAAATATCCTGTAAAAATTTAATAATCATTTAACTGTACAATTATGAGCTTAGAACAATTACAGGAAATAGTTGACTGGCTGAAACACCAAATAAAGTATCTGGAGTCTTCTATCAGCGAAGCGCAGCAAACAAACAATTATGGCCGGAAGCTGCAACATGAAGGTATGCGTGATGCTTTTATTAAGTGTTTAAACCAATTGAATAAATATATGCGGAAAAGAAATGTCAATAAGCCTATAGAAAATAACATCTAAACTATATTCCTATGAACCCGGAACAAATACAACAAATGCTTAGATGGCTGAACCAACAAATCATTAATTCTAATGAATCAATGAATGAGGCACACCAAACAAATAGCTATTGCAAAGAAACACAATGCGAGGGGATGAAAGAAGCCTATTTGAAATGCCTAAACAAACTAAGCAAAATTTAAATATTTTATTGCGCTACATTAATCAACTGTCCCGCCTGAAGCCTGAGGTGGTCTCCGTTCAGTTTTTTAATGTATGAAGTGCTGGTTCCAAAGCGCTTGGCTATACCCAAAATAGTATCTCCTTTTTCAACCGTATAAACCTTCATATCTTTTGGGAATGCAGCTAAACCCCATTTTGTTTGTTTGATCGTTAATTCATCACAAAGCAGTTTTTGATCCGACAATGAAATTAAGTATTTTGGATTAACTGGTACTCCTTTAAAACGTACCTCAAAGTGTAAATGAGAGCCTGTGGAATGTCCGGTACTACCTCCTAACCCAATAACATCTCCTGCTGAAATCAATTGCCCGGGTTTTACTTTTATCTTTGACAGGTGCGCATATACTGTTTCCAAACCATTATAATGCCGGATAATTACTACATTCCCAAAGCCTCCGTATATACGTGCAACCCTCACCATACCATCAAAAGCTGCTGAAACCTGATCGCCTTTTTCTAAATCAATATCAATACCCTTATGCTCCCGGTTATCGCGCCAGCCAAACATGGACGTTATAGGCCCGTCAAATGGATGAAAATAGCCATTATTACTGTTAGCCAATAAGTTTAATGTTATAGTAGTATCTCGTTCAGGATTTAACATATCTTCTTCCGGAAATAACTTATCAATTTCCCAGCTCACATAAAAATCAGCAGCCGGAAACGAAACATTATTTTTGATTAAAGGCGAGTTACTCTCATCCTCTTTTATATTAGCAACAGCCATATCAATTTCATTTAACAGATCAACCGGTACTTTTTCCATCGAAAACAGGTAATCCACCAATATAATAAGTTGCCTTTTATTCATTTTTTGAATTACTGTTTTTTGTTTTTCAACAGGCAGCTTAATAAAGTTAGAAGTTATAGTATCGTCTGATGGAAAAACAACAGTACGCCCGGAAATCGGAGCAGCAGCCAGCAACAATATTGTTATTAACAATCCGCGTTTAATAAAAAAGATATTTTTTTTACAATACAACATCCCTAATCATTACATTTTAACCGGTTCTAAATTATAAATTTTTTGGAAAGTATCAAATAAAAAAGCTTCCGGAAGTTATTCACAGAAGCTTTTATTAGTGGTATATGTATTTCTTACAAAGTTCTACCCGGGTATACTTTTAGCGCTTTTTCAAGGCAAATCATTGCATTTTTCAATGCATCTTTATTGAGTACATAAGCTAACCTGACTTCATTTGTGCCAGACCCCGGGGTTGAATAAAACCCGGTAGCAGGAGCCAGCATCACTGTCTGATTTTCAAATTCAAATGATTCTAATAACCATTGGCAAAACTTGTCGGCATTGTCAATTGGCAGACGTGCAATACAGTAGAAAGCACCGCTCGGCTTCGGGCAAAATACTCCCTCCATTTTATTTAGTGCTTCAATTAAAAAGTTCCTTCGCTCAACATATTCTTTTTGAACTTTATCAAAATAATCTTTAGGAGTATTGAGTGCAGCCTCAGCTCCTATCTGGCCGAATGTTGGTGGACTCAAACGTGCCTGTGCAAATTTCATTGCTGCCACCATTACATCCTTATTTTTAGAAATTAATGCTCCAATACGTGCTCCACAAGCACTATAACGTTTTGAAATAGAATCCAGCAGAATCATATTATTGTCTATACCCTGCAAATGCATTACCGACACATATTCTTTACCATCATAGCAGAACTCGCGATATACTTCATCAGACAATAAAAACAGGTCGTATTTCAAAACTAATTGTTTCAATAACTCCAACTCTTCTCTTGAATATAAATAGCCAGTAGGATTTCCGGGATTGCATATCATAATCCCTTTTGTTTTTGGCGTAATGAGCTTTTCAAACTCCGATATTGGAGGCAAAGCAAAACCATTTTCAATGAATGATTTTACAGGTTTTACTATTATACCTGCTGCACAGGAAAAGCCATTATAATTTGCATAAAACGGTTCAGGAATAATGATTTCATCACCATCATTAAAACAAGTCATCATTGCAATCTCAATAGCTTCGGAACCGCCTGTAGTAATAATTATATCATTGAAATCAATTATTATATTAAAACCTGCATAGTATGCCGCCAGTTTTTTACGATACGACTCAAAACCTGCTGAATGGGAGTATTCCAAAACCCTGATATCAGCATTTTTGATAGCATCCAACATTACTTTAGGAGTTTCAATATCCGGTTGACCGATATTAAGATGATATATTTTACGACCTTGCTTTTTAGCAGCTTCGGCATAAGGAACAAGTTTACGGATTGGAGATGAAGGCATGGTATTGCCCTTAATAGCTATTTTTGGCATTTTATTAAATTTTTAATCCGCCCAAAGTTACTATTTTACCGTGAATTGTGGATTAAACGTTATAAAATTGAAATTGCAGGTTGCGGAGCGCAAAGGCTTTAAAACAGATGTACCCATTATAAACAGCAAATCCCTCACTGGTAGCCAGTGAGGGATTTGAGAGACACTAACAAAACAAACAAACTACTTTTTTACGTCAGTTGTTGTACTTGCAGGAGTGGGATCCGGGTTAACAACTCCTTTAATTTTAATTACTTTTGTAGGAGTATCAGCATTTGAAGTTAAAGTGATTGTTTTTTCAAATGCACCAATTCTGTCAGTAGCGTATTTAACTTTGATTACTCCTGCTGCGCCTGGTTTAATTGGTTCTTTAGGCCAATTAGGAGTAGTACATCCGCATGAACCAACGGCATTAGAAATAATCAATGGTTCTTTTCCAACATTGGTAAATTTAAATTCGCGATTACCATCAGCATTATGCTCTATGGTACCATAATCCATCACTTCGGTCTCAAATTTAAATTTAGGAGCATTGGAATTTACCGGATTTGGTGTAGTAGTTTCCTGTGCTTTTGCGCCTATTGCAACACATAGCATTAGGCCAATTGATAAAACTGTTTTTTTCATTGTTTCAGAGTTTTAATTATTAGTTATTGTTTATTTAAAGTTTAGTGTTTTTCATATGGAATAGCTCCTCCATCCTCTTTTTTTCCGACAGGGAATGCATCAGGTGCTGCCGGCTGAACAATTCCTTTAATAGTAATCACTTTTTGAGGAGTTTTGGCATTTGAGTTAATAGTAACTGTTTTTGTAAAATTTCCAGGGCGTTTAGTATCATAAGTCACTTTAATCACCTGTGATTCGCCCGGTTTAATTGGAACATTTTTAGGATACGTAGGTACTGTACATCCGCAGGAGCCTTTTGCATCAGAAATAATTAATGGTTCGGTACCGGTATTTTTGAATTTAAACTCATATGTTCCATTGCCTTCATATTCAATTGTTCCAAAATCATGAACATCTTTTTCAAAAGTCATTTCGGCCTGGCTGCCTGGCTGAACAGCAACAGGTGCCTTTTCATTTGTTTTTCCTGTAGTTTGTGCATACGTAAATACTGTTGCTAAAAGTACTGCACTTAATGTATAAATCACTTTTTTCATGGTCACTTTAATCGGTTTATGATTTAAATTTCCAGTTTGTTTTATTGCCATAATCATGCCAAAATCTAATAAACCAGAAAAATATTTTTAGTAAATTTGTTGTCCCGAATTTCGGGAAAACGAAGTACGCAAATTATTATGGAAATTCCAAAAAACTACGACCCTAAAAATACAGAGGATAAATGGTATGCCTACTGGTTAAAAAATAAGTTCTTTAAATCAATACCTGATAAACGTGAACCTTATACTATTGTAATTCCACCTCCAAACGTTACCGGGGTATTGCATATGGGTCATATGCTTAATAATACGATACAAGATGTTCTGATCCGAATGAAACGTATGCAGGGGTATAATGCCTGCTGGGTACCGGGGACAGACCATGCATCCATTGCTACAGAAGCGAAGGTTGTTGCATTACTAAAAGAAAAAGAAATAAAAAAATCGGATCTGACAAGAGAAGAGTTTTTAAAACATGCCTGGGAATGGAAAGAAAAATATGGTGGAATCATTTTAAAGCAATTAGAAAAGTTAGGAGCTTCCTGTGATTGGGACCGTACTCGTTTTACGATGGAAGATGATCTGAGTGAAGCGGTAATTGATGTTTTTATTGATTTGCACAATAAAAAACAAATATATCGTGGTGTGCGTATGGTGAATTGGGATCCGCAGGGTTTGACGGCTGTTTCTGACGAAGAAGTTATCTATAAAGAAGTAAATTCAAAATTGTACTATGTTAAGTATAGAATAGACCTCTCCCCTACCCCCTCTCCTTCAGCAAATGCTCAGGATAAACTCGGAGAGGGAGATCAATTCATTACCATTGCTACTACGCGCCCTGAAACTATATTAGGAGATACAGCAGTATGTGTACATCCGGAAGATGAACGTTATAAGCATCTGAAAGGGAAACGAGTGATTATACCGATTGTAAATCGCTCTGTTCCTGTAATTTTTGATGAATATATTGATATGGAATTTGGTACTGGTGCTTTAAAAGTAACACCAGCACATGATATAAATGACTACAATCTTGGGGTTAAACATAATCTTGAGATAATTGATACCATTGCTGCTGATGGTAAAATGAGTGCTGCAGCTCAGTTTTATGTTGGTGAAGACCGCTTTGCTGTTCGTAAAAAAATTGCAAAAGACCTGGAAGAACTTGGATTGATTGTAAAGATTGAGGACATTAAAAATAAAGTCGGTTATTCAGAGCGTACTGATGCTGTTATTGAACCACGATTGAGTATGCAGTGGTTTCTGAAAATGGATACCATTTCAAAACCGGCATTGGCAAATGTATTGAATGGAGAAATCAAATTAATTCCTGAAAAGTTTATAAACACTTATAAACATTGGATGGAAAACGTGCATGACTGGTGTATATCGCGTCAGTTATGGTGGGGACAGCGTATCCCTGCATGGTATGATTCAAAGGGTAATACAGCAGTTTGCAAGACAAAAGAGGAAGCCTTTGAAAAATTAAGAGTTACAAATCCACAGGTTAAAAGCGAAGAAATAAATCAGGATGAAGATGTATTGGATACCTGGTTTTCTTCCTGGTTGTGGCCAATCAGTGTATTTGATGGTTTTAAAAATCCAGATGGAAGGGATATTAAGTATTACTATCCTACCAATGATTTGGTAACAGCACCGGAGATTTTATTTTTCTGGGTAGCCCGTATGATTATTGCAGGTTATGAGTATCGTGGGGAGAAGCCTTTCAGCAATGTTTATTTGACAGGAATTGTACGTGATAAGTTGGGCAGGAAAATGAGTAAATCGTTAGGAAACTCACCCGATCCGATTGATTTAATAGAAAAGTATGGTGCTGATGGAGTACGTGTAGGAATGTTACTGTGTTCACCAGCCGGCAATGATTTACCTTTTGATGAGAGTTTATGTGAACAGGGACGTAATTTTTCTAATAAGATATGGAATGCATTCAGGCTGATTAATGGGTGGATACCTCTCTCCAACTCTCCCCACAGGGGAGAGTGTAAGGTAGCTATAGAATGGTTTGAGGCGCGGTTCAATGAGCAGTTGGAAATTATAAATGATCTGTATTCAAAATACAGAATGAGTGAAGCCTTGATGACTACTTATAAACTGGTATGGGATGATTTCTGCTCCTGGTATCTGGAGATGATTAAGCCGGAATTTGTGGATGGTAAATCATTACCAATTGATCAAACAACCTATGACGCTACTATTGTTTTCTTTGAGAAACTATTACAAGTTTTGCATCCGTTTATGCCATTCATTACAGAGGAAATATGGCATTTAATTAAGGAAAGAGATGAGAAGGAATGTATTATAGTTGCTGAATGGCCTAAAGTACAAAAGTGGAACAATACGATTATAAAGGGTTTTGAAGTAGCTATGGAAGTTATTACAAACGTAAGGAATCTCCGTAAACAAAAAAATATTTCCCCAAAAGAGAAAATACAATTATTTGAAAAAGTAAACCAAGGGGAAGCGAAACAACTATTTGACCCAATTATTGTTAAACTTTGCAATTTGAACGGACTTGAATATATTGATAAAAAGCTTGACGGGGCGTTTTCTTTTGTGTTGAAGCATGCAGAGTTTTTTGTTCCGCTATCAAAAAATATTGATGTAGCTGCTGAAAAGGATCGTCTGGCAAAAGAACTGGAATACAATAAAGGGTTTCTTAAATCAGTTGAGATAAAACTGGCGAATGAGAAGTTTATTGCAAATGCAAAACCTGAATTGGTAGCCAATGAAAGGAAAAAACAAGCTGATGCAGAAGCAAAGATAAAAGCGATTGAAGAGCAACTGACGGGTTTGGATAATTGATATGCTCATCGACTCTGGTTCCACTATTTATGGCTAACAGATGTTACTAACAGAAGTTATTATACCTTTTTCACAAAATCTATAAATTCATTGATTTCGTCAAAGCTATTATAGATATGTGTAGAAATACGAATAGAGTTTAAGTCCGACTCAGGCACAAGCCGAATCCTGAAAAAATTTTCACTGGCTTTTTTTCCAAATTCCTGGTAATCCATATTTTTCAGTTTAAAACCAATCATTGTTCCTCTTGATTCTGGCTCGGTTGGGCTGAGCATTTCTATTTTATTATCGAGATATAATAACTGTTCCTGCAAATTTGTAGTTAAAGCCCGTGCACGTTCTGCCACTCTTTTTACACCAATAAGTGAAACAAAATCGGCAGCAGCAGCCATACCCTGATATATATAAGGATTTTGGGTTCCATAATCATACTTATGTGCAGTGGGTACATAACTTTCCAACTGTTGTTTTTTTTCTGATAATTCCCACTTTTCTATGGCATTGCCTCCAACATAATAAGGCTGAAGTATATTTAGCATTTCTTCTTTTACATAAAGGAAACCGGTACCTAAAGGCCCCATTAGCCATTTATGACCGCACGATGCATAAAAATCACATCCTAATTCCTGTAAATCAATAAAAGTTGAACCAAGTCCATGAGCCCCATCAATACAAACAAACAAGTGTTTTAATTTTCCAAGAGCTGCAATTTCTTTGACTGGCAATACAATACCTGTGGTGCAGGTAATATGAGGAACTGCTATTGCCTTTGTTTTAGGAGTGATGAGCGCATGTATGAGGTTTAAATTTTCTTTAGCAGTAAGAGCAGGGGTAAATGTTTTAATTATAATTCCACGGAGCTTGGCCACATTCAGCCAGGGAGCAGCGTTACCAACATGCTCGTGCGTTGTCATTATTACTTCATCTCCTTTTTTTAGTGGCAATCCCCAGGCAACAATATTAATACCTTCGGTAGTATTGTGAGTAAGTGAAATTTCTGATATTTTAACATTGAGGAAAGCTGCTAATTTTTCACGAGCTATTTCCTGTCCGCTATAATCGCCTTCGGTATTGGCTTCTATCAATCCTTTTTTTACCATTTCAATAACGGGATAAGGAGATGGCCCCATAGTGCCATTGTTGAAATAGACCCTGCTTTTTTTCAATGGGAACTGGTCCCGGACAAATTTCCAGAATAATTCCCCTTCATTATACGGGGGCATTAATGAAGAAAAGCGATTTATTGGAGTACCATTTACGGGTAATATAGAGGCTTGTGACAGGTTTGGCAGAACAGCAGTTCCAATGGCAAATCCGCTCAACTGTTTCAAAAAAATTCTTCTATTGTTTGACATTGTATGCTTTCTTTAAGAAGCTGTTCAGAATACATTTTATGCGGGTTAGCAATATTTGATAATTTACTACCGAGCTTTATACCAATAACTGTAACATCATCTACCTGTTCGAGTTCTCCTTTCCACTCCAAAAAAGTTCGATCCAATAATTCCTGCTGCCTTTTTTGTGGCAGATCCGAAATTGCTAAAAGAGTGTTTTTCAATTGCTTAGACATGATTTTTTTAGCTTTTTGGCCTCCAAACTGATCAGCAAAACCATCGGTATGCATGTATATTATATCTCCTTTTTTAGCGATTATTTCGTGCTGTTTGAAAGGTTTCATGCTTGAATAAAATCCTACAGGTTGTTTATCGCCTTTAAATTCTGTTAATTCTTTTGTATCATTTTGTTCAGAGATAAGGTATATTGTATTATTAGCTCCGGCAAAATGGATTTTCACATGATCAGAATCTGTGGATTTAAAAATAGAAATAAGGGCAATGTCCATTCCATCTTTACCACCATCATCTGCTTGTTCAGGATTAAGGGCACATATAATTATACGTCTTAATTCATCCAGCATACCTGCCGGTTCAATCATTTTTTTTGAGTGAGAGATTTCATTCAGCAAACTGATTCCTATCAAACTCATAAAAGCTCCCGGGATGCCATGTCCGGTGCTGTCAGCGCAAGCAACAAGAGTTCTGTCGGGCAGGTCAAAAGCCCAATAAAAATCACCGCTTACAATATCACGTGGTTTATAAAGAATAAAAAAGTCTTTTAAACAATAATTTAACACACTTTCAGAAGTAAGAAAACTGTGCTGAATGCGTTGTGCATAATTAATACTATCAGTAATGCTTTTATTTTTTCCTGCAATTTGCACATAAGCCTGTTTCAGTTCTGCATTTTTTTCTTCAATAATGTGATTTTGTTTAATAATTTTTATGTTGGAAGATTTAATTTTCACATAGGAGAATATACCACTTAATATAATAACGGCAATTATTGAATAAAACCACCATGTTTGCCAGAAAGGCGGAGCAATAGTAAATTTAAAGGAAGCAGGTTGTTTGTTCCATACACCATCTCCGTTATTAGCGATAACAAGAAATTCATAGTTGCCGGGAGGGATATTTGAATAAATAGCTTCTGTTTTAGCCGTTTGCGGGAGCCAGTCTTTGTCCAGACCTTTCAACATATACTTATACCTCACTTTTGCAGGGGCTGTTAAGCTTACACCAACAAAATTAAATGCCAGGTAATTTCTGTCATGTGCCAATTTTAAGTTGACCGGCAAGTTATTCCGATCAAGAGAATCGGCAAAGTACTTCCAATCCTGTTTTTGACCGAACAAATAAATACTTTTAATATAGGTATATGGTTCTACTTCATTTTTTTTATCATACTCTGGTTGATATACCACTAATCCTTTGGAAGTACCAAACCAGACTTTATTCTGGTTGTCAAGTAAGATTGAATTTAATGTACAATCCTCGCTAAGAAAGCCATCTTCCGCAACATAATGACGGATCTCGTAGTCATTATTGCCTAGTGGTATTATTTTATCCACTCCATTCGGGAAACCAGCCCATAACACTTGTTTTTTGTTTATTACAAGAGATTGAACAATATTAGATAATAAACCTTCTTTTATAGTTATTCCAGAGAACTCTTCATTGCTGTATTTATATATTCCATTTGCCGTTACAAACCATGAATTATTTAAACTATCAATCAAAATATTAGAAACTTGTTTCGTAGTAAGACCATCTTTCTCGGTAAAATGCTTGATTACATTGCCATCAAACCTATAGGCACCATTTTCGGTTGCAAACCAATAATTGCCATTATTGTCCTGATTTATTTTATATATAAAATTATTCGGAGTTCCGCTATAATTAAATTCAACAATTTTTCCATTATTAATTTGAGCAACTCCCAACTTTGTTCCCAACCAAACAGTACCATTTTTATCAATATATATATCATGAATGTAGTTCAAACCTCTTTTTAAGTCTGAAGCTTCTATTCTCTCAAATATTTTTCCATTAAAATGAAGCGCACCATAGCTGGTACCAATATATAATGTACCATCAGCACTCTCAGCAATTGCGGTTATATCAGGATTATATTTCCAATCCTTTTGATTGTAATTTTTTATTATTTTTCCTTCTAAAATGCTCAGTCCCTTTTTCGATCCGATCCAATATCTCCCGTCTTTACTTTGATAAATACAATTAATAGCGTTGGACGGTAAACCATCATTTGTTGTATACATATAAAAACTTTCGTTGGCCAATTTTGATATTCCATTGTCTTTAGAAGCAAGCCATATATTCTTTTCTTTGTCTTCAATAATTTTCCAAATAGTGTTGTTTACCAAACCATTTTTTTGAGAATATAGTACGAATGTATTATTTTTACATTTTATTCCTCCGGCACTTGAAGCGATCCATAAATTTCCTTTATGGTCTTTGGCGTATCCATAAAAACTTGCATCGTTTGCTACACCAGTTATAGTAATCTGGTTGATTTTGTTATCCTTTAATTCATAAAGGCCTTCGTGCATAAAAAACCAATAATGTTCGTTGCCTTGCTCCAGCACGGAATAGAAATACTCATTTTTTAATCCGTCTTTTTTTGAATAATTCTTTACTTCTTTGCCATTATACCTATATGCACCAGATCCGAGTGTACTAAACCAAAAATTTTGTTTGCTATCCTGATAAATATTGAAAATAAGAGCATTATCTATCGCTTCATTTATAGTATAAGCTGTACAAAAGGTATCTTTAAATAGAGAAAGACCTTTTCCCGTTCCCAGGAAAATTTGATTATCTGGTGTAATAAAAATAGTATAAACCCGATCATGGCTCAAACCATTCTGTGTAGTGAAATTTTTAAATTTTTTGCCGTCAAATACAGAAAGACCCTTATTGGTTCCTATCAAAATTCTACCTTTCTGATCTTTTACAATAGAATAAACAACATTATCAGCCAAACCATTTTTATCTGTAATGTGTTCAAAACTGTTTCCATCATATTTAGTAATCCCTCCTCCATTAGTTCCAAACCACATTACACCCGAGTTATCCTGGAATACTGATAAAACCTGGGGTTGAGACAGCCCATTTTCAACTGTGTAATTAGTGAAATTATAGGTCTGTCCATTTAACTGATCGAGAGATAAAAGGAAGAACAAACAAAAAAGAGCCGTCAATAGTGATCTTGACATAATTTTTTTCTTTACCCAAGTTAAATTACCACGATTATAGATACACCGGACATTCTGCTTAAGGTTATCGGTTTTCCCAAATATACAAGAATACATAATACTATAAACGATCCAGATTAAAAATTAAGAGCAATTGACCAGCGATTAAGAAAAAGAAAGGGCGATCTCAGAAATCGCCCTTTCTTTTGGTTTATAACCGATATTATTGTTCAATAACTTTTAGCACATTATTTCGATTGCCGGCAGTTAGTTTAATAAAGTAGATTCCCGAAGAAAGGTTCAAACTTTTTGCATTAAAATTATAGAAATAGATTCCAGCCTGTTTTGATCCTTTATCCAACAGCTGAATTCGTTTACCCAGAACATTATATACTTCCAGAGTTATTTCTGACTTTTCCTCAAGGTTAACCTTGATAGTGGCAGATGTTGAGTAAGGATTCGGGTACACCGCCAGGATTCCATTGTTTTCAATTAATTTCTGTTCATTTATGCCTACCATTGAGCAGGTCGGACGGATAGAGTCAAGACCAGAAGTAAAATTGAGGCAGGAAACAAGTGTTCCTCCTGCAATTGTAAAATCATAGGTACCGGTCATATGCAATCCAGGAATATCAACAAAAATGTCATAATTTCCATCACTTAAATTATTAAGCTCAAATGAACCACTTGATGTGGTTTTTACTTCACGCATAGCGCTACCGCCCGGTTTTTTTTGTACGATAATATCAATACCTGGAATCGGGTTAGAACGATGTGCCTGATAATTAGCATTTTCCTGAACCATACCACTGAAATCCACATCAAGATTTCCTTGAATCTGACCTTGCCCAACCGAATCAGGATGATATTGGAGATGTATTTTATGCCCATCCGAACTGCTGTCATTCATTGTAATGATAGAAGGAGCACTTAACCAATCAGTGGAATCACCATAATAGGTAGTTAAAACATTTGGATAATACAGTAAATCAGGACGTATTGCAATCCTATATTCACCATAGGGGATACTGTCAAATTTAAAATTACCCAATGAATCGAGGGGGGATTTATCGAGAATATCATTTTTAGCAAAATTGGAATTTTCTCTGTACAAATATGCCTCACCATGTGTAACAACATTTGTTTCATTCAAAGAATCATAAACAGTTCCCGAAATATAGCCAAAATCAACAGGTAGTGTATACCAGCTGTAACTAACCATAGTATTTGCAGAATTTACGTTGAAATACATTAGTGATGATGAGCCAAATGTATTATTAGCTATAAAGGAGTACTCTATAAAATTCTGAGGAAAATTAAGTCCTGTGTAAGAGCCCGACATAAAAACGCTATCAATTGTTGACACTTGTATTTTAGTAAGAAGCACATTAGTGAAAATACTGCCATTAGGCATTATTAATGTTCCATAACCAATGCCGCTTAATATTTTAGTTTTTGCACCTCTGATTTGAATTGGCATTCCATTGTATTTTCCATAGGTGATGTAATTTGATACGTTGGTCAATGTCATTCCATAAGTGGCTACATTAGGAACATATAATTCTTTAGGATTTATTATTGATGTTGTATCCAAACCTACATAGGTATTGCCTGCCGGAACTTTGATATTAAAACCACCTATCATGTGAAGGCCGACTGTATCAATGATATAATATGAATAGAGCGAATCGGACAGGTTATTAAACGGGGTCCGCAGATAAGATGCATGGGTGGCTTCGGGAAAGTATTGATGGTATTGATTCAATGTGGAATCAGGATGGAACGTTTTGATTACAAATGTATCGGTAAAGTTGGCATTAAGCCCGGAATAGTCCCAAATTGTATCCTGGCCGGGATAAGGTACAAACAGAGAACCAGGAACTGTGTCCCAAACTTCTTTTACAGCAGTTCCTCTGACTGGTAAATAAGTTCCTTCAATAACCGGACCTTGTGCAAAGGAAGAAAGAAAAGAAAATGCAAATAAAAAGCTAGTAACTACTTTTTTCATGATCTTGATTTTTAGAAAGTTAACATATCAGTTGTAAACTACAAATATACCCTTTTTGTCTGTTTAATTCCACTTTATTTTAAGTTCTGACAAATGTTATTATTTTTTCAGAACTATCCCCAATTCATCCAATTGTTCCTGTGAAATAACAGAAGGAGAATCGATCATTACATCACGGCCGGAGTTGTTTTTAGGGAAAGCAATAAAATCACGGATTACATCGGCTCCACCAAAGAGCGAACACAAGCGGTCGAAACCAAATGCAATGCCTCCATGAGGTGGGGCACCAAATTCAAATGCATTCATCAGAAAACCGAATTGGGCTTGTGCCTGTTCTTTTGTAAAACCAAGCAGCTCAAACATGCGAGCCTGAAGTTGTTTATTAAAAATACGTATTGAACCACCACCAACTTCAACCCCATTTATTACCATGTCATAAGCATTGGCACGTACGGTACCCGGGGTAATATCTAATAATTCAATATCTTCAGGCTTAGGCGATGTGAAAGGGTGGTGCATAGCATGCCAGCGTTGCGTTTCATCATTCCATTCTAATAACGGAAAATCAATTACCCAATGGCAGGCATATGTATTTTTGTCTCTTAATTCAAGGCGTGTTCCCATTTCCAGTCGTAATTCAGACAATGCTTTACGAGTTTTGTGTTTTTCACCGGCCAATATGAGTATTAAATCGCCAGGCTGAGCATTAAATGCTGTTGCCCATTTTTTCAAATCTGCCTCATTATAAAATTTATCAACAGAAGATTTAATGGTTCCATCAGAATTATAACGGGCGTATACCAAGCCGGAAGCTCCTATTTGAGGGCGTTTTACAAATTCAGTCAGCTCATCCAACTGTTTGCGGGTATAATCAGCAGCACCTTTTGCACAAATGCCAATAACAAGTTCAGCTTTATCAAAAATCGGAAAAGCCTCACCCCTAACCCCGCTCTCCTTCGACAAATGCTCAGGATAAACTCGGAGAGGGGAGTTTTGAGAAGTGTTTTTCAATTCAACAAATTTCATATCGAAACGGATATCTGGCTTATCGTTTCCATAATATTTCATTGCGTCTGCATAGGTCATCCGTGTTAATGGTGGAATATCAATTCCTTTTACTATCTTGAACAAATGACGCACTAATCCTTCAAATGTGTTTAAAATATCTTCCTGCTCAACAAAAGCCATTTCGCAATCTATTTGTGTAAATTCCGGCTGGCGGTCGGCACGTAAATCTTCATCACGGAAGCATTTAACAATCTGATAATAACGGTCGAAACCACCCACCATCAACAATTGTTTAAATGTTTGAGGAGACTGGGGCAAAGCATAAAATTCTCCCTGATTCATACGGGAAGGAACAACAAAATCACGTGCTCCTTCCGGAGTAGATTTTATTAATACCGGAGTTTCTACTTCGAGAAAATTTAATTTATCCAGATAATTACGTGTTTCAATAGCCATACGATGACGTAATTCCAGATTTTTACGAACGGGATTCCTACGTAAATCAAGATAGCGGTATTTCATGCGGATGTCATCCCCCCCATCCGTTTCATCTTCAATAGTAAAGGGGGGAATTACAGATGAATTGAGTACAGTTATTTTATCAGGATATATTTCAATATCACCGGTTGGGATTTTATTGTTTTTGGAATAACGTTCTGCAACATTACCAGTAACACTAATTACGTATTCCCTCCCTAATGTACGTGCAATATCCACCAACTCTTTTGGTGAATTTTCTGTTTCAATAGTTATTTGTGAAATGCCATAACGGTCGCGAAGGTCAATCCAAAGCAGGGATCCTTTATCTCTAAGTCCCTGCACCCATCCACTAATAGTAACCGTTTGGCCAACATGAGCCATTCTTAATTCTCCGCAAGTATGTGTTCTTAACATATAGATTATAAGATTTGAAATATGAGATATGAGAATACAAGACTTTATCTCATCTCAAAAAGTATGGCGAATTTACTAAAAATATTTATCGTTAAGCAGAAAAGGATATTCCTGAATTTCGTGATATTGCTTAATGCCTCTTCAACAAAACAACTGTTAAAATTATAAATCCATCTGGTGGTTTTAAACTAAAAATCCCTCATTATAAGATTTAATGAGGGATTTTTAGTTTTACTTTAAATAGCTTTAACTTTTATTCAGCTTTTTTAGGTGCTGCTTTTTTGGGTGCTGCCGCCTTTTTTGCTGCAGCCTTCTTCACAGGTGCGGCTGTTTTTTCCGAAGCTGATACAGTTTTCTCAGCTGTTACCTTTTTAGATGACGCTGCTTTTGGTGATGCAGCAGTTTTTACTTTCTTTTTTGGTCTTAGAACTCCGTACGAGCCCATTGAAATTTTACCTCTGCGGGTTTTTTTGTCTCCTTTTCCCATGATATGTGTTTAGGTAGTTATGTATTAATTGTAAATGCAAATGTACACGAATTTTGCAGAAAAACACAAACTGTTTTGTATCAATTCATTCTGATACTACTTTAATCGGTGCTACTAACTCCCCAGTCTCCTGACTCCCTGCCATCACCTCCATTCATCTTCCTCTTCTCCCAAAAATCTTTTTCAATTAAATCCGGTTTACGTATTGAATTACGCAACCAGATTAAAAGCAGCACTTCCTTTTCCCTTTCATTCAAATGCCAATTAACATCTGACTTATGTAGTTTTGTAATAAGTGTATACAGACATAATGCAGCAGAAACAGAAATATTAAAACTTTCAGTAAAACCAAACATAGGTATTCTTATAAATTCGTCTGCATGCTCTCTTACTGTATCGGAAATACCTGTTAACTCGGTACCAAATACTAAAGCCAAAGGTTTATCAACAGAGAGTTCTCCAATGGTACACTCTTTCTCACGCGGACTGGTTGCAACAATACGGTATCCTTTTTCTTTTAACTGATCAATACAGTATTTTGAATTGTTGTCTTTTTTTCTGTATTTATGAATATTCAACCATTTTGGTGAACCTAATGCAATATCGCGATGTACAGTATAAGCATTTTTATTTTCGACAACATGAATATCCTGTATTCCAAAAATATCACAGGAACGAAGTACGGCACTTGCATTGTGAGGCTGATAAAGGTCTTCCAGGACAACAGTAATGTGCCTTGTACGGTAATTTAGCACCTCATCAAACTTGGCTCTTCGGGTTTCAGAGACCATACCCGACAGATACTCAATCAATTCTTTATTTGAGTTTTCTACTTCCAAACTTATATTCTATTTCAGAGTTATACTGTGCACGGGATAAATTTCCGCATTGTTATATTTCAAAATGGCCAACCCAGATACTTCGACAAGCTCAGTATGACTGGCACACGGGTCACTCTGAGCCTGTCGAAGAGTGTGGGCTGGATTGCGGAAATTTATCCCGTTTAATGTATACAAAGGAATATTACATTAGGGAAGCTTTACCATTTGATTTAGCTACCATATTAGCAATACGATATAACAAACGGGCACCAACATTAGCATCCCATTCATCACCACCTGGTGCTACTTCATTAATATCAAATGCAATAATTTTTCTTCCGGAATCAACAATTTTTTCAATCAACATTAATACCTGCTCAAACTCAAACCCTCCTGCAACAGGAGTTCCTGTATTCGGACAAAGCTTTGGGTCCAAACCATCGATATCAAAACTTAAATATATATCATTTGGCAATTGTGCAATAACTTCATTACAAATAGTTGCCCATGTTGTTCCCTCGTATTGTTTACGTTTTATATCACGATCAAAAAAAGTAACAATACGCCCCCCGGATTTCTTAATAAGATCGTATTCAAATTCACAATAATCGCGGATTCCAACCTGCACCAGCCTTGATACCTGAGGAATTTTAATGGCATTATACATAATAGAAGCATGAGAAAATTCAAAACCTTCATAAGCTTCCCGTAAATCTGCATGTGCATCAATTTGCAAAATGGCAAAAGAATTATGTTTTTCTGCCAGCGCCTGTATTAATCCCAAAGGCGTACTGTGGTCACCACCAAGCAAGGCTACAATCTTGTTTTTATTAATATAACTAAATGATTTATTCTTTACCCACAGATTTAATTTAACACACTCTGCATTAACTGCATTTTGTATATCTTTCATTGTGCTGTTGGTTTCAGAAGTTTCACCTTCCTCCAACAAGGCTATATAGGCTTCTGATTTACGTCTCAGGCTTTCACTTTTACTGGCTATATCATCCGGTATAGTTTCCATAGCAAGTCCGATTTTCCAGGCATCTGCGATTTTTGGGTCAAACAGATCTACCTGAAAAGATGCATTAAATATAGCTTGTGGGCCCAATGCTGTTCCTGCACTATAAGAAACAGTTACTTCCCATGGTACAGGAAGTACAACTACCTCTGCTTCATCTGTTGTGAATGGTAAACCATATATATTATTATTAGCGTCCCCCAATGCATTCGGGTCAAAGTTGTTTATTTTGTCTTGTTTGCTCATTTTTTAGTTAGTATTTATATCCGAGATATGGGATGTAAAATTGAGACTCTGTTTTTATTCAGTTTACAAAGGTAATATTTGGTTTTTATCCACTATCGCTATCAGATATAACCCAACATAAATAAAAAAAGTCCTGTCCCGACAATTGCCGGGACAGGACTTTTTTATTTGCTTAGTTGACTAAACTATTACTTGTTAACAGTTTTTGCTAAGTCAGCACCAGCTTTAAATTTTGCTACTTTTTTTGCAGCAATTTTAATAGCTTTGCCAGTTTGTGGATTACGTCCAACTCTTGCAGATCTTTTAGAAACTGAGAAAGAACCGAAACCTACTAATGCAACTCTGTCGCCTTTTTTTAATGCTTTTGTTGTAGCGGTAACGAATGCTTCTAATGCTCTTCCAGCATCAGCTTTAGTTAATTTTGTTTCTGCTGCGATAGCGTCAACTAATTCTGCTTTGTTCATTTTTTGTTTTTTTAGGGTTAAACAATTATTTATTTATTAACAGGCACAAAATTAATAAAAATCAATGATAATGCAAGTTTTCAAGTAAAAAAAACGCAAAATTGTTGAAAACTAAGGCTTTTGTTAATAACTTTCTCTAAAAATGGGCTTATAATTAGGTTTCGGGGGACATTTTAATTGAATTGACGCAATATGTATATATACAGCATTTAGTATACTCCAAAACCTTTATATGATAGCAGTACGCAAAAAATATTTTTTTATTGTTTCCCGGCTTTCTTAACTTATACCTTCCAATCACCTTTTAACATAAAACCCCGTAAAAATTCATTTACAGGCATTTTTTTCTTTCCAGCCAACTGCAACTCTTCTAAAGAAATACAACCATCTTTAACCGCTATTTTTAGATAATTCCTGGAGTCTGTGATAATACTGCCAGATGGCAAATGTGTTGTTATTCCTTCCTTTTTACTTTTAAAAATTTTTACAGAAAAAGCCTTTCCTTCCGGTGAAATAAAATCTGTGAATGCAGCTGGGTACGGACTTAATCCACGTATATGATTATGAATCTCCGCTGTTGTTTGACTCCAGTCAATTCGACAATCTTCTTTGAATAACTTTGGTGCATTTTTAAGAATCGTATCTGCTACCACTAACTGCGATTGATCGATCTGCGGATAATCCCCTTTTTCTATAGCCTGTACAGTTTTAATAACTAATTGTGCCCCTATATGCATTAGTTTATCATGTAGATCTCCTGCAGTCTCATCTTCACCTATGGCAACTTTTTCCTGGAAAATAATTTTACCGGTATCAATTTCATGCCTCAGAAAAAAAGTAGAAGCTCCGGTTTCTTTTTCACCATTCATCACAGCCCAATTAATGGGAGCTGCCCCCCGATATTTTGGTAACAAGGAAGCATGAAGATTAAAAGTTCCTAAAGAAGGCATATTCCACACTACTTCGGGTAACATTCTAAAAGCAACTACAATTTGCAGATCGGCTTTTAATTGATTCAATTGCTGCAAAAAACGTTCATCTTTCAATCTTTCAGGCTGTAAAATAGTTAAACCGTTTTCAAGGGCAAACTTTTTTACTGCCGATTGTTGTATTTGCTGCCCACGTCCTGCTGGTTTATCCGGAACAGTAATCACTCCTACAACATTATAATTGTTTTCTAATAGAAGCTTCAATGGCTCCACGGCAAACTCCGGGGTACCCATATATACAATACGCATGTTTAATTATCCTTTCTATATTTTTATCAATACCAATCTTATACTTCAGGCTATTTGATACTCAAAGATATTCAATTGATTATAATTCTGTTCCTGAAAATATTTAATATGTAATAACCTTTTGTTCGATTAATCTAAAAGTTAATCGAACAAAGGCAAATATTATTCAATTTTTACCTGGAACGTTAAATCTATATCCGTTTCTCCCGGAGCGTATGTACCATCTTTAATTCCAGGCTGATGGCGGAGTACAATATGAACAGTTCCATCACTTGCTGTCATTGTTTTCCATTTGGTTTGTAATCCAAGCGGAAGTGATGGAATATGTGTATCCTGATCCAAAATAGTTATTGTAGCATTTATTGTTGCAGGAGTATAAAAAAACAAATGATCATTGGCTTCTTCCTGTATCTCTTTTGAGATAGTATCTACAGGATTTTGGGTTTCATCAAGAATCAGCGTGTTTACTATATACGTTTTGTTTGCGAATAATTTTATCGTATCAAACTGTATGGCAGTATTACCACCATCACCATCCGGGTCACGGAACTGAGCATTTGCAATTGGAACAGCCCCTGCAGAATCTGTAAAAGTCAGCTTAAATGTTGTCATTACCTCTGATTCATTAGCCGGAGGTGGCGGTATAACTACCTCATCTTTATCTTTTTTACATCCTGTAAATACACTTATTACCAGTAGGGCAATAAATGCAATATGTTGAATTGTTGTTTTCATGTTTTTTTAATTGGTTTATCAGTTAATTGGTTCATCGGTATCATTATATCAAATTGATACTTTTAATCGTAGTGTAATATTTCTTCCCATTTCATCGGCATAATAGCGGAAACGGTTCATATAATCCCTATAAACAGTATTGAGCAAATTTGTGCCCCCTATTCCAACCGTTAATGGTTGTTTTTTAAAATAAAAAGTTGTTCCGGCTTCTAAATTTAAAAGTGTGTATGCGGGAGGAGGAACTGCATAATCGCTGTTTGCGGGCACACGAAATTGTTTATTTACAACTATTCCGGCAATACTTACATAACTGTCTTTTAGCTTCTTTATAGATTTAAAATTATAGGTCAGTTCTCCCTGAAATCTATCAGGTGGCATTTGAATCAGATAATCATCAATTGTTTTATTATAAGCTCTTAATACAGATGCTTTACCTGTAAGCATCAGTTGGGGAATAATGTAATAATTTACCTGTGCATCTATACCCATGAACCGTGCATTTACCTGAGTATAATGCAAGGTTGGAAAAGAACCATGAATGGTAACTGTTGGAGGCAAAACAGGCTGCAGGTATATGAAATTACGAAACGTATTATAATAAGCACTCATCTCAACAATCCATTTATCATGATTATTATATTGTATAGAAGCAATAGAATTAACAGCCTTTTCGGGCTTTAGCTCCCTGTTTCCTATCTCATAAGTAGCCGTACCATGATGTATTCCATCGCTATACAACTCATTTACTGCAGGTGCCCGCCATGCTGTTCCGATATTGATGTTGGAAGTTATGTTTTTATTGAATCTATATATGGCTCCAACAGTGCCGGATGTATTCTGATATTCATACACAGGTGATACAATTATGTTGTTTTCATATTTAAAAACTTGTAAGTGCCTGTAATCATAACGTACACCGGCTTCCAACTGCAACTTATTTTTTGTCCAACGCTCAATCCCATATACCCCCCCTGTATAAATCCGGTAATTAGGAATAAAGTACCTTCCTTCATAAGTGTTTCCCTGGGTCATGCCACTCACACCTATTGTACCAGTGAAACGTTTAACAGTACTATGCTCCCAGAGCATATCTACAGAATGACTTGTAATTTCAAACTGCAATTCAGGTCGGTTTAATCCTGCCAGCGAGTCATTCAATGGCTGATGTTTATCATACTCATTGCGCAGATTATACTGGCGGGCATATACAACACTTAATTTACCTGCATCACCAGTAAACATATAGGCTTTTGCTTTAAACAATTCATGTTCTATATGCTGGTAAGGGCGTTTTATATCGTAAGTAAATTCACCCTTTTCAAGCGGTTCGGTACGTGCGATGGCGTTCAGCAAATCTGTAACATTACCAATATGAGCAGCCGAAAGAATACCTATGTTAGTATTGAACTGACTATAAAAGATTTCAGCACCATAGTTTTTCTTTTTCCAACCAGCCGCAGCAGAAAAGTTATATTCTTCCAAACCTGTATTTTTTAAATAATAACGGGGAGCAGCAACCGTTCCCGATTTTTTTAATGTTCCCTGCAAACGCCAGCTTAAAGGAGAAATTTTCTTAAAATTTTGCTCCAACATACCAGAAACAGCTCCTCCCCTTCCATTGCTATTTCCAACCAGGTTCAGCTCCCCGCCAATACCAGCAGAATCGCGTAATTTTCCGGGTTCAACAAGTATCACTCCTGCAATAGCATCCGAACCATAACGAACACTGTTCGCACCTTTTAGTACAGTTAAATTATTGGCAATAAAAGGGTCAATTTCAGGGGCATGCTCACTCCCCCACTGCTGGCCTTCCTGCCGTATACCATTATTCAGAATTAAAATACGGTTGCTGTGCAAACCATGAATCACAGGTTTTGAAATTCCTGAACCTGTTTGCATAGCAGCAACACCTGTAACATTTTTGAGTGCTTCGCCCAATGAACTTCCACGGGTTTCATCCAGCTCCTTTCCTCTCATTTCATAGCTGCTTTGTGTTGTTTTTTCAGTACCACGTTCAGCAACTATATCAATCAGGCTTAACTCATGCAGATGATGTTCCGGGTAAAAATTCTGAATGGTATTACCATTTACCGTTACTAATAGAGTGATGTCCTCACATCCCAGGTGCCTGCATTGTAAAGTATAGTTACCGTTGCACAGTCCGCCAATGGTATAATTGCCAAGGCTGTCTGTCAATGCCCCAGTTTTTATCTCATGCACATAAATCTCAGCATATTCCAAAGGGAGATGGTCATGATTGTCGGTCACCTTGCCAGATATGGTATAGGTGCATTGAGCATCCCCAATGCCGGCAAAGCTGAAGATAATTACTATGAGTAAAAAAAATGCCTTTTTCATTTTACAAGAACTATAGCTCAGAATAGTTTGATTTATTTCCACACAATACAAAGGAAATAAGTTGCTGTACGGCTGATGCCCACGGAAATAGCGAACCATAAGTTGCGCGAAAGAGTGAGCTTGCTTTGGTTGGTGTTGTTAAGCTACCGGAGGAGCCCGGGAAGAAAGGTTCTGAAAAGCTCCCGGAGTATAAAGATTTTCAGGTAATGATGAAAATAAAACCTGCTGAACAGGGGCTACACATTGATAACCAGCATTGGCTGAACAATTGGAATCTGTTAATGTAAAATCACAGATGTCGCAATAGTGTTCCTGCTCATGAAAATGCTTTGCGTTGGCAGTACAATGTTTATCCTCCTTATGTTCAAAGGCATGCACCTGTTTCTCTACCATTGGAAACAGGAAGAGTAACAATAAAACTAATGATAGGTATTTATTCAGTTGTTTGTGCATTTCGGATGTAAAAGTAGGTGTTTTTTGTGGATTATTATAATTCTGTTTTTTATGTATTTCAAAAATATTATGGTCTCATCAACCCCAAAATTTCCTCCACATGTTTCCTGTCATTTGACAAACGAGGAACTTTATGCTGTCCCCCCAGTTTATTTTTCAATTCAAACCATTTGTAAAATGTATTTTCAGGAACCGACCTTACAATAGGCTGTTTCAATATAAGGTTTTTATACCGTTTTGCTTCGTAGTCTGAATTGATTGATTTCAGGGCATTATCAAGCATTTCAGTAAAATATTCAATGGTGTTTGGCTGTTTCTCAAACTCTATCAACCATTCATGTGTACCGGAATTTTTACCGTCCATATATACAGGTGCAGCTGTATATTCTTTTATTTGTGCCCCGGATTTTTCGCAGGCAATGCTCAATGCTTTATCAGCATTATGAACCACCACTTCCTCACCAAAAGCATTCATAAAATGTTTGGTACGGCCGGTAATTTTAAAACGATACGGGTGCAGGGAAGTAAATTTAATTGTATCTCCTACCATATAACGCCATAGCCCGCCTGTAGACGAAATTACGAGGGCATAGTTTGTATCCAATGTTACTTCATCCAATGAAAGAGTTTTTGAAGAAGTAATTCCCAAGTCATCCACAGGCATGAATTCATAATAAATACCATAATCCAACATCAATAATAGTTCATCAGAATCGTGCTGGTCCTGAATACCAAAAAAACCTTCTGATGCATTATATAACTCTAAATAATTGATACCAGGCTTTTTATTAAATAAAGCTTTAAACTGTTCTCTATAAGGAATAAAATTAACACCTCCATGAAAATATACTTCCAGATTGGGCCATACATCTATAATGGAAGTCTTTCCCTTTATTTCCAATACACGCTTTATAATCAGTAGCATCCAGGAAGGTACACCGGCAAGGCTCACCATATTTTCATCAGCTATGGCATGTGAAAGCTTTTCCAGCTTATCATCCCACTTATCCATCAATGCAATCGATAAGTCTGGTGCCCGGAAAAACTCAGCCCATATTGGTAAATTATTCATTACAATAGCCGATAAATCGCCACTCTGAGATTCATAATCGCCAAAACTGTCGGTTGTTAAGCTGCCTCCCAATCCCAGATTTTTTCCGGTAAACAGCTGGTTTTCAGGGTATAGTGAACAATAAATCGCTATCATATCACGGCCGCCATTGTAATGACATTCATCCAACGACTCCTTACTCACAGGAATATATTTGCTTTTATCATTTGTTGTACCCGATGATTTAGCAAACCAAATAATATCCGTATTCCATAAAATATTTTGCTCGCCTCTGCGAGTCCGGTCAATAAAAGGCTTTAAGGTTTCATAATCCTGCAAAGGAACAGCCTCTTTAAACTGTGCAGCATTCTGAATGTTTTTATAGTTATATAATTTGCCCCATTCTGTGTCTTTTGCCGCATCAAGCAGTTTCTTTAAACATTCATTCTGCACTTCATGTGGATACTTCATAAAAAGCTCTATCTGGTGCATCCGTTTTTTCATCCACCAACTGGCGATAGAATTTAGTATGGTCATATCTTATTTTGCAATGGGTTATTATATACTTCGGCTGAATGAGTTTGCGATAGTTCGACAAGCTCACTATGCATTGCAAACTCATTCGCTCAGTATATATCTGTGCCCGTAAAGGTAAAATTTTAATTTCTGCCATCAATATGTCTGAATATAATATCCCTGTTAATTTTATATTTCACTTTTACGTAAATAACACATTGCATGAACTTTATATGAAATTAAAAGTTCATGCCATTACCAGCTTGAACGATTTTCGAATAATTTAGTGTACTTTTGCCGAGCAAAAAATAAAAAGTTATGACTAAAGGACCTATTTCAAATTTTATTGAAACACATTATAAACATTTTAATGCTGCCAGCCTTGTAGATGCTGCCAAAGGATATGAATTACATCTTAACGAAGGCGGCAAAATGATGGTTACTCTTGCCGGAGCTATGAGTACTGCAGAGCTGGGAAAATCACTGGCAGAAATGATTCGCCAGGGTAAAATAGATATTATTTCCTGTACAGGCGCTAACCTTGAAGAAGACATTATGAACTTAGTTGCCCATTCGCATTATAAACGTGTGCCTAACTATCGCGACCTTTCTCCGCAGGATGAATGGAATCTTTTGGAAAATCATTACAATCGCGTTACAGACACTTGTATTCCTGAGGAAGAAGCCTTCAGGAGGTTGCAAAAACATATTCACAAAATATGGAAAGATGCCGATACTAACGGAGAGCGGTACTTTCCACATGAATTTATGTATAAGATTTTATTGAGCGGGGAGTTGAAACAATATTATGAAATAGACCCAAAAGATTCCTGGATGCTGGCTGCTGCAGAACGCAATTTACCAATAATAGTCCCCGGCTGGGAAGATTCAACAATGGGTAACATTTTTGCTTCTTATGTTATTAAAAAAGAGATCAAAGCTTCAACAATGAAATCAGGCATTGAATACATGGCCTGGCTGGCAGACTGGTATGTAAAAAATTCCAGTGGCAAAGGTGTCGGCTTTTTCCAGATAGGTGGTGGTATTGCAGGCGACTTTCCAATATGTGTGGTACCAATGCTTTACCAGGATATGGAGATGGAAAATATCCCATTCTGGAGCTATTTTTGTCAGATTTCAGATTCTACCACAAGCTATGGGTCTTATTCCGGAGCTGTACCAAATGAAAAAATCACCTGGGGTAAATTAGATATTCATACTCCAAAATACATTGTAGAATCCGATGCAACTATTGTTGCACCGCTTATATTTGCATGGATTTTAGGCTGGTAACAGGATTATATTAAAAAAAATTATTTGCTTTTAATTTTTTTATTTCTATCTTTGCTAAAGTTGAAACAAAAAATATTTTTTATCTGACGTAACATTTAGATTTTTTTAACGTTAGATAAACTGCTTTTAAAAATTTAGTATTCATTTCAGTTGGGTTAATATTATTTAATCCAACATTCTAAAAATATAAAGGAGAACTGATATAGCATAAACCTCTACTTTTTTATCTTATTTATTCACAAATAAAAAAGGAGGTATCTATGCTTATCAAACAGCTTATTGACGACCAGGAGCTTGTCAATCAATACATCAGCGGTGAAGAATCAGCCCTTTGTACCTTAATCAAACGCCATAAAAGAAGAATATTCAGCTATATAATGCATACCGTTAAGGATAAAGCATTAGCTGAAGATATTTTTCAGGATACCTTCATTAAAGTGATCAGCACTCTTAAAAAGGGTCATTATAATGAAGAAGGTAAATTCCTGCCCTGGGTACTTCGTATCTCCCACAATTTAATTATAGATACTTTCAGACGTGATAAACGTATGCCGACCATCAGTGGCGGCACTAATGAAGATGGTGAAGATTTTGATATTTTTAGCCTCTTAGGAGAATTTGACCGTACTGCAGAGCAGGATATTATCCAGGTACAGATACGAAAAGATATACGGAAACTGGTGGAGTGCCTTCCTGCAGAACAACGTGAAGTGCTCATGATGCGTCATTATTACGACATGAGCTTTAAAGAAATATCTGAACAAACCAATGTAAGTATTAATACAGCATTGGGACGTATGCGTTATGCATTAATTAATTTACGGAAAATGATTGAAGAAAAAGATATAGTTGTTACTTATTAAATTTTGCGCTTGTTTGTTTTTGTTTTATTAACTCATGTTACGCAAAGAAAAAGATTTAAAAATGATAGACTTTTATACTTGTAATGGACAAGAGAATTGAAAGAGAGAAGGGTAATTTTCTCAAAAAGACAATAAAAATGACTGCTTTAAATAATTCATAATCATAATCATTGTCATTTCGAATCCTGCTGAAAGCAGGAAGAGAAATCTTTGCAATTGATTGACAAGATTTCTCACTGCGTTCGAAATGACAGGTGGAAATATAGAGATATTCTGAATTAG
>JAHEXZ010000087.1 GCA_023251835.1 Bacteroidota bacterium
CCGGTGCTGCCCGTTGAACCCGTACTACCGGTTGCGCCTGTAGAACCTGTTGAGCCGGTGCTGCCGGTATCACCTGTGGAACCGGTGCTGCCAGTTGAACCTGTTGAACCTGTTGAACCAGTACTGCCTGTATCGCCTGTGGAACCGGTGCTGCCAGTTGAACCTGTTGAACCTGTTGCGCCTGTATCGCCTGTTGAGCCGGTGCTGCCTGTATCACCTGTGAAACCGGTACTGCCCGTTGAACCCATACTGCCAGTTGAGCCTGTAGAACCCGTTGAACCAGTTCTACCTGTGGAACCTGAATAACCAGTGCTTCCTGTTCTACCTGTAGTTCCAGTGATTCCAGTACTTCCAGTACTTCCAGTAGCTCCCGTAGATCCTGTAGAGCCTGTAGAGCCTGTAGTTCCAGTTGAGCCGGTATAACCAGTGCTTCCTGTTCTGCCAGTGGAACCAGTGATTCCAGTACTTCCAGTAGTTCCCGTAGAGCCTGTAGTTCCAGTATTTCCGGTTGAGCCGGTATAACCTGTGCTTCCTGTTCTACCTGTGGAACCTGTGATTCCGGTTGAACCTGTAATTCCCGTATTTCCAGTTGCTCCAGTAGGCCCTGTGTTCCCAGTAATACCTGTTGCTCCTGTAACACCAGTTTCTCCAGTGGTACCAGTAACTCCAGTAGTACCCGTTGAACCGGTAGAACCAGTTCTTCCAGAAGCACCTGTCATACCAGTACTTCCAGTATTGCCAGTAGCACCGGTAGTACCAGTAGTACCAGTATCTCCGGTAGCACCAGTACTACCAGTATCACCTGTAGCACCTGTATCTCCACTATCTCCGGTTGCTCCGGTTGCTCCGGTTGCTCCGGTTCTTCCTGTAAAACCTGTTCTACCAGTATTTCCTGTACTTCCGGTAAATCCAGCACCTGTAGCACCTGTAACACCTGTAACACCAGTATCACCAGTTGCACCAGTATCACCAGTATCTCCGGTAATTCCTGTATCACCAGTGGATCCGGTTGCGCCAGTTCTTCCTGTATTTCCAGTTTTTCCGGTAGTTCCGGTTCTTCCAGTATTACCGGTACTACCAGTAGCTCCAGAACCAGTAGCGCCAGTAGCACCTGTTGCTCCGGTATTACCGGTAGCACCTGTTGTACCTGTGGCTCCGGTATCACCGGTAGCACCTGTTAATCCTGTAGAACCTGTAATGCCAGTAGAACCCGGAGTTCCGGAACTTATTGCATATTTAGCAGTGTCAGATTTGGGGGCATAAAATGCATAAGGAACGGCCATAAACTGCTGTATGCTCATGATTTTATAATCTCCATTATTTTTAATGTCTATTTCAACTTTTAAAAACTGGTTGGCATTTTCCCAAGGGACCTGAGTAATGTTGTTGAACTGACCGAAACCTGTAATTATGCCATCTCCAATGATTACAGAGAATAAACCATATTGATCGGTATTGGTAATATGTGTTTCCTGGTAAAGGACATTACCTGTAGGGCTTCCATCCAAAATACTAAATCGGATACCTATTGTTTTATTATCGAGTGGCTGACCATCTATATCAATACCAGCTATTGCTGTAGCGTTTTCGTCAATTGCAACAGCCTGGTAGTTGATACCACGCAGCTGAGCCAACCCAACTTTGGAAGACAGGAGAATTGCTAATATTATGACATATTTAAGATAAGTCACTTTCATCATTTTACTAATTCTTTTGCTTCGGCTACCGTGATTTTTTTTCCATTTTTAAATGCAACAATAAATCCGCCATCAGCAATCCCTTTAGCTTTAGCATATTTTAATTCGTCACGAGCTTCTTCATAAGTTTCATACGATCCTAAGTAATAGCGTATCCAACCATCTTTTCCTCTTTCAGCCTGAACTTTTCCTTTTGCTTTTTTTATTATAGGGTGATCTTTTTGTAAAAGTGTTTTTGCTGAGGTTAATTGAATTTTGAATTCAATTTTATTTACATCATTTTGTTTTTGGTTAACAGCTATTGGTTTTAATTTTTCAGTTCCAGCGTTTACAGATGTTTTAGCGGCTGAAGCTTCGTTTGATCCTGATGGATACTGATTGGTTTTAGCCAATGTATTATCGTTCTGATACGTTGAAGTTACAGATTCGTTGTCTGTAACGGTATGATTAATATCAGCCGAAGGAGAGGTATTTTTATTTCCGGGTGTAGTTTTATTATTTGCCCACCCAACTGTTCCCGGAAGATCAATTTTTGATTCGGAACCAGATATCTCAGTGTTTGTTTGCGTGTTTGCGGTTACATCTGTGTTGGAAGAGTTTGTTTTATCAGAAACAGGTTTGTCTGAGTTTATATTTCCTGGTGAGTATTGTGAATTATCATTATTATCTGAGGAATATGCTGGGTCTGCGGAATCAGTATTTTGTTGGAATGGAGGAACTTTTCCTATTCGATCCTGTGCGGCTTTAAAATTGGTGATACTAAATGCCAAGCCAATCTTAACGGCAAATCCCTTGTTATACAGATACTGGCCAGCGGTTGTTTCAATATTCTTTAAACCCAGGATATAAGTATATTCTGCATATATAGAGATATAAGGATTTATGGTTGCCTTAAGCCCCGGGTTTATAAACATACCTAAATCATAGTTTCGTAATACTCCTGTTGATTTGATATCGTAATAGTTTAGACCAATGGATTGTTTTGCATTGAGAAGATAGGCATAATAAGGTGATAGAACGAAGTATGGTTTTAGACGCCATCTATCATATTGATAACCAACACAGGCTTTTAGGTCAATGTATTGCAGATTCCAGAGGTAGTTTATTTTTTTATAAACCATAGAAGCACCGGCTTTTCTCAAACCAACTCCTCCTGCCAATATGATTCCTTTATCGCTGACATAGTCGAAACCCAAGCCAAATGCTGCTGAAGTTATCTGTGAATAATTAATTACCTCAGTTCCATTGTTTACAACATTTTTTTCGTTAAGCATAGCAGTAAACCTAAAAGTTGAGAACACCTGGGATGCATCTATGCTAAAACAAGATTGGGATAGTATCGGTTTTCGAGTATCGTTAAAATCAAAAAACTGCTGTTGTGCTATCAAAGACTTTGTAAGCCATACGTGTACAAAGAGAAAGGAAAATATATATGTCCGAGCATTCAAATTTTTTTATTTTAAAATAATTAATTTAGATGAATAACTATTGTTTTGAGCATCGGCAAGTGAAATGACATAAATACCGTTTTTCCATTCTTCACAGTTGAAGGTATAAGTCTTAAATTTATCTATATATTCGTTTATCAGTAATTTTCCTGTTATATCCACTACATGAAGTGTAACATTTGTTAATGTTTTAGAACTTTTCATTGTTACCCAATTAGTGGCAGGATTTGGATAGACATCCAGATTAATTGTGGTACGAATGGGATTTATTTTAAAAACAGGCTGCTGGAATCCCGGCCTATACGAGATGTCATCAGTGTAGTTAGTGTTAGTTGCGTAGGGCTGTCCAACGGTTTGCTGAATAAGAGTACCTTCAGTAAACATATAAGTTCCTCCGCTGCCAACACATTGCCTTTGAAGTGTTTGTGCTTTACTTTCTGTAGCATATACTGCCAATAGGATAATCCAAAGCCTATGAACTGCAAGTATTTGAATACATTTTGTCCTGTACATGTCTGTCTGATTTAATTTAAGAAGTTAAAAAGCCCTTACCGCACGTATCCTAGCATTGATGTCTTTTTTAGCATAGTATTGCGGGCCATAAGGGAAATACAAATACCAGGCATTGAGGGTATCATACTCTGTAGAGCTCCAGTAATAATCATTAATAAATCCTCCTATCGCATTTCTTTGCTGGTAGAGTAAAAGAAGTTCATTTTTTGACGGTAGAAACCAATCGTTGTAACCATTATAAATGAGCCGATCGCACATGCTTGCCGCATAATTGCCAGTACCAAGAGTGTTTATGATGGAGGTAGTATTAAACTGGCCACGTCCAACTTCTGCATCAACAGCATCTGTTCTGTAGAAGTTGTCAGACCATTTTATGGAATCACTTTGGTCTTCAGGAGCAGCAATTAATCCGTGTTGTCCAGAGGCGTCAATATAAAAAATAACACCTCCACCAAAAGTCTGACCAATGTTATGGGTATCATCTGAAAAATGATTTTCTTTTTTACAAGAAAAAATCATTGTTATTAACACTATCAAAAACTGTATCTTTTTAAAAATTTTCATTTTAATTTCAGTTTTGTCAATTTCTTTTAACTATCACCATTTCCAATACTTTTAATATCTCTTAATATTACGATAAAAAATGATTTTAGTTGCAAGGATTACGTTACCCAAGGAGTGAAAATCGGCATTTGCAGGAGAATGGGAGATAGTTAGTTTTACATTTTTTATTCTTTCATATTTACTGATATTTTACTAGAAAAAATGACTTCAGATTCAATTTTTGATTACTCAATTTTAAACATATTCTTTCCTACATGCCCCGATTATGGGCAGAAACAGCTTAGTTACAGTGGAAACCCTTAAAAATAGCTGATAGAAAAGGGAATAATATGCTTTACAAGTAGATAATAAATTTGCCCATCAATTAACTGCATGTGAACAACAACGAATGAAATACAACTGGTAAAATAATTCACTTTTCTTGCTTTATATGGGCTTTGGAAATAAAAAATGGTGTTAACTCATATTATGAGTAGGATATACAATTATATTTTTTATTATTGCAATTTAATAATGATACACAATTTTTTATGATTCCAATATTTAAGTTAAGAGAAAAAGACAAAAACTATTTAAAGTATTTTGTTAAAACAGGAAAAAGAAATTCCAAAGCGATAGAACATGCCTATATTTTATTGGCACTTGATAAAGAAAAACCACAGGAAGATATAATGGATTACTTTGAGGTTGGCAGATCTACAATTTGGAGGATAAAAAGCAACTATAAGAAATACAGCCTTGGATCTGCCTTGTATAGTTCTTATCGAAGCGGAAAGCCCAAAAAATATACAGAGTTAGATGAAGATAAACTTATTCGATTAGTGTATTCCGATCCTCCGTATGGAAAAGCGAGATGGACACTTCAATCACTTGAAGATATTATGAAAAAAGATGATGCAATAAAAATGTTAAATCGTGAAACCATTCGGCTTATATTAAAAAGAAAAAATATTAGTTTAAAAAAATAAAAAGATTTATGTTTCATTATTATTTTGCAATTCATATTTTAGTGTTTTTTATTAAAAATTGACAAATTTTAAACAAATCGAAGGGCACATGAACTTACATTATAAAAGCTTTTTATTATATTTTACATATATTTGTATTGAACAAATGAAATTTTAATGAAAACAAGGATTAAGTTCACTAATAAGAACAAAACTCAATTTTATAATATTTTAAAGGAGCGGGTAGATAATTATTTCATAGAAAATAACATTTCCCAACATGCAAATGCCTCTATGGTATTAAAAACGATAGTCATGCTGAGTCTTTACTTTGTTCCTTATATTTTGATTATGACTCAGGGTTATGGTCTTGCCGGCATGTGGTTCTGTTCTCTGGTTATGGGTTTAGGGTTAGCAGGAATTGGAATGAGTGTAATGCATGACGCTAATCATGGAGCTTATTCATCTAATATGCTGGTCAATAAAATTTTAAGTTTTACACTGAATGTTGTTGGGGGTGATAATAAAAACTGGAAAATTCAGCATAATATTTTGCACCATACATTCACTAACATTTACGAACATGACAGAGATATTGATAATAAAGTTATAATGCGTTTTTCTCCTGCTGGTGAATATAGGGGAATTCAGAGATTTCAGGTGGTATATGTGTTTTTGTTTTACTCTGTTCTGTCGTTGTACTGGACAACAGCAAAAGATTTTGTCCAATATTTTGAATTTATAACCGAAGGTCATAACCGTGGTAGTAAAGGAAAACGCGCTATTGATTTACTTACAATTATCGGATGGAAATTCTTTTATTGGAGTTATATAATTGTATTACCAGCTGTTTTAATAGAAAATGTGACTTTAGTACAGGTTTTTATTGGTTTTTTATCGTTACATGTTGTTGCAGGACTTATATTAAGTATTGTATTCCAACTGGCGCATGTTGTGGAAGATACTACTTTTCCGGTACCTGATGATAAAGGTAATATTGACAATGAATGGGCTATTCACCAGCTTAACACAACTGCCGATTTTTCCAGAAACAACAGATTGATTACTTATTATGTTGGTGGATTAAATTATCAGGCGATACATCATTTATTCCCGGGAATTTGTCATATTCATTATCCTAAAATTGCTCCTATTGTAGAAGAAACGGCCAAAGAGTTTGGTATTCCGTATTTATATAATAATAGTATAGGCTCTGCATTTTTATCTCACATGCGGGTTATCTCAAGATTGGGAAAAAATGAAACCTCTTTTATGACAATAGCAAACAGTATGTAATTATTGAATCTATATTGTAATTAAATTCGTATCAATAACCAATATCCTAAAAATTCATTTAATAATGACTCTCCTCGTAGCAGAGCTGCGAGGTATCAAAAATGCCAACGCACAAAAAAACAAACGCAGCAAGCTGCGGGGAATTAAACCAAAGAGATTAAACAAAGTGCAGCGTCAGCACTTAAAACATGACAAGAGCAAAATGAAACTGAAAGTACTATCAATCTTTGCCGCAACTATACTTGCTATTGTTCATTTGCAGGCACAAAACGTATCAACATATGCTGGGGCAGGAGGCGTAGGATATATAAATGGCCATGCGGCATTAGCCAAGTTTTCGGGGCTTGAACAGATGACCTATGACAAAAATGGAAATTTATTGGTTTGTGATGCTCCTAACCACTGTATCCGGAGGATAGATGCAAAGGGTAATGTTTCTACTTTTGCAGGTACCGGAGCTCCTGGCTTTGTGGACGGAAGTATAGCTGTAGCACAATTTAATAATCCTTTAGGTATAGCAGTAGATAATCAAAATAATGTATATGTTTCAGATAACCTGAATTTTGTAATACGAAAAATTGATACGCAGGGGAATGTAACGACTTATGCCGGAAATGGTGAGCAGGGTTATGAAGATGGTGACGGAATAACGGCAAAGTTTGGTTATCTGAACTATATGTGTTTTGATGACGCACAAAATCTTTATGTTGCCGATCCAAATAATAATGTGATTCGAAAAATAGATGCTCAACAAAATGTAACTACATTTGTTGGAAGTGGGAAAGCTGCATTAATAGATGGTAAAGGCACTTTTGCCGATTTATCCTTTCCGATAGCCATTGCCTACGATAAATATAACCATGTTTTTTATATCAGTGACCAGGGTAACTCTGCTATCAGGAAAGCATTACCAGATGGAACTCTTAGCACGTATGCCGGTACGGGAATAATTGGCCATGTTGATGGCGAAGCACTAAGTGCTAAATTTTATTTTCCAAAAGGGCTAACAACAGACCAAAACGGGAATATATATGTTGCAGGCCGTTTTGATTATACGGTGAGAAAAATTGATACCTATGGTCGTGTTTCAACGGTAGCAGGAATACCTCATGTTTCAGGAAATAGTAATGGAGAATCAACTACTGCAAAGTTTGGAAAACCAATTGAAGTAGTAATAAGCCCGGATGGAAACTTATTGGTATCTGACTGGATAAACAGCACTATTAGAAAAATTGAATTGCCTGTGACAGCTTCTACGGGCATTGTGTATAAAAATGAGATTGAGACTAAAGTGATGCCAAACCCTGTTACTACTTCTGCTATTATAAAAATCAATGGCACTATCGGTAAAGAGCCTATCAGTTTTGTGATGTACGATGTAACAGGCAAAGAGGTAAACGTGAAAAATACCATTTCTGGTTTGCAAATTATAGTTGAAAGGGGAGATTTAAGTAGCGGCACGTATTTCTTTAAATTAGTTCAAAACAGTAAAGTAATTGGCATGGATAAGCTTATTATTGAATAACTCCCACCAAAGACGGCAAACTCATTCGCTTAGCATTATTGACTCTAACCTGCTTTGCTAATCGCAAAACCCGGTAAGGTTCAGTATACGTTCTCATTATTAACAAAATGAAGCTTGTAAAATGGCTTGTTTTTTAATGAGAATTTTTTTCTTTTCAAAATCGAATCTATTTTATAATAATTTTCGTACCTTGTTGTGTTATTTTTCGGGAAGGTTTTGAGTCAAAGCTGAAAATCGGGTGACTTAATGTAAAATAAAAGAGAGAGCAATTGATATGTTTGGTACAAATACGCCTTTAGATTCCGATAATTATACAAGACACAATGTAACCTCACTATCGGCTGTATATGAGATACATCAGCTATTGGATAAAAAGGATACTTTAATGGCCTTTACGGGCTATTTTGACCACCTTTTAACCACACTTCTTTTGGTTAATATAAAAAATAAATTAAATTCATCGGAAACAATATCCGGGGTTGAGAAAAAAGTATATGGTGTATTGGTTGAATGCATTGAAAATGTGAGCAAACATTCTCCTAATAAGACCAGTAATCAAAACATTTCGACATTGCTTTTAGGAAAAACGGAAACAAAATACACTATCATAACCGGTAATTATATTCTATCTGCTGAAGTACCGCAACTAAAACAAAAGCTTGAAAAAATTGCGGCTTGTACTATGCCAGAACTTAAACAGTTGTATCGTGAACAAATACTCTCTAAACGCACAGATGATAATAATGCAGGATTAGGGATAATAGATATTGCTATTAAAACAGGCAACCAGATTAAATATGAATTTAAACCATTAACAGAATTTACAACATTTTATCTTTTGCAAACCGAAATACTTATTCAAAAATAAATATGGAATCATTAATCATTGATGCAACTGAAGATTCACCACAAATAAATTTTGATCTCCAATCCAATCAGTTTACAATATCTGGCAAATCACGGCCAGAGAATACCGGTAAATTTTTTGCACCTGTACTTAGCTGGTTTGATAATTTTGAAAAAATGCTTGCTGCACAGCAGCATAACAACCAAAAAATGGTATTTGTATTTAAGTTAGACTATTTTAATTCTATATCTGCCAAGTATATTGCTGATATAATTATGATTCTTAAAGAACTTGCAATGAAAGGCTATAATATTGAAATAAAATGGCATTACCCGAAATTTGATGATGATATGCTGGAAGTAGGAAGAGAATTTTCTGATATGGTAGAAATGAATTTTGACTTTATTGCCTATTGATGCGGGATAAAAAAAATATAATTATTGCTGTCATAAGCATTCTCCTTTTTTTTGCATACAACGTATCGTATTCCCAAACTAATAATGAAATTGTTCCTGTATTTATTCTTCAGGGAACAGTAAAATTAAAAGGGAAACCTGTTAATGGCGTTACCCTTTCACTCATGAAAGACGGAAAACAGGTTGCCAAGATTATCACTCCGAGAAATGGTTTGTACTATTTTCAATTAAATAAAAGTGATAGCGATCCCCAAACTGAATATCAGTTAAATATAGAAAAAGAAAGTATTTCAACAGGTGTTCTTAAAGTAAATACCTATATTCCCAAAGAACAATTCACCGTGGTTCCTTATATGTTTAATCTGGATTTTAACTTAACTGTTCCTGATAATTCAGGAATAATTAAGAAGCGGGATTTCGGAAAAATCCGATGGATGGCCGACAGGAATGTTTTTGATTTTGATAAAGAGTATGACTTAATAGTTGAACAGGAAATGAAAAGGGCAGACTCCACCAGGTATGCTGCCGAACAGGCACAATTGGCTAAAAAAGAAGATGAGCTAAAAAATAAACCGGATTCTTTGGTTTCTACTATGACTACTGACACAAGTAAAATAGAAAAAACAACTTCTTTAACTTCTGTAAAAACAACAAACACTGAAAAAGCAACTATTGAAAAAGAGTCTCAGAATACAAATAGTCAATCGGGAGCTAATCCTATCACGGAAAAAACAGGCATGGAGAAAACTACTATAGCGACCCAAGAATCAGGTAATCAGGAAAAAAACGGTAAAGAACAACCTATTGCAACGGTCGGCAAAACTGTTGATGAGAAAAAAATGAATAAAGGCCAACATATTATGACTAACGAAACAGGTGATCAGAAAAAAATGGATAAAGAAAAACAGTCTGCCATAATCTATGAATCTGCCAAACAGAAAAAAACAGCAGGAAGCAACCAGACACTAACAGAAAAAATAACGACCAATACTGCCGGAAATAATGAAAAAGAAAAATCGCAAGAGGCGGTATCTAAAAAAGAAATAACCAACAAAAAAACAGTTGAACAGGAAAAAAACAAATCAAATGAAACGTCAAAAGTTAGTTCAGGAACAATAAATAATTTAACAGGATCCAAAATAAACACAGGCTCTCTCAAAAATATGGATAGTGCAGATAGTTTATCAACAAGCGATACAAAAGAGAAAGATTTATTTTTTCTCACAGGGATACCTATGGAACAATTTAGGAGAAACCTTTCTTCATCTGATGTAAACAAAAAGGCAGGTTCATTTGAAGCTGCTGATGTATTTTTTGCAAACAATGAAAGAAGCCGATTGTTTAACGCTAAACAAAAAATGGAAAGAAAAAAAGGAGAGAACCTGGCAAAAAAACATGAAACAAATAACACATTGACCAGTTTGATGGATATGGTAGAAGAATTCGATAAGAGTAATAAATAAAAAATATATTAGAAAATATAATATCTACCCCATTCTTATAAAGACTTGTTATATGAATATTTCCAGAATAGTTGTGCATCTAAAACTGATTTTAGTTTTTTGTATACTTCAATCACTTTACATTCCGGATTTAATACTTGCCCAAACCCTTAACCTTAGTCAGTTTGGCATTGAAGAAGGATTGCCTCAATCAAGCATTTACACAATGCTCCAGGATAAAGAGGGTAACATATGGGTAGGTACAATGAATGGCGTAAGCAAATACAATGGATTAAATTTTGAGAATTATAACAAAAAAGATGGTTTAGCTGAAAACAGAGTTACGGCATCCTGTCTTGATAAATCAGGAAATATCTGGTTTGGGCATTGGTCAGGTGGAATTACGAAATACGAGGCAGGAACAAAAAAATTTTCTGAAGTAACTACAGGCTCATACAATTTATCTAAAACCATCACCTGTATTATTACCGACAAAAAAGGAACGCTATGGTTTGGTACCGAAGGGCAAGGTTTACTGAAATATGAAAATGGCAATTTTACTGCTTTTACAACAAAAAATGGCCTGCCAAGTGATGCTGTCAGCTCATTGATGGAATACAAAGATGGTGTAATATGGATAGGCACTACAAAAGGAATGATGTTGTATAAAAATAAGTTAGTTGCTTTTGATGCTTATTTTCCAAGCCAGTCAATTACTTCTTTGTTTTGTGATAAAAAGGGAGATATATGGGTAGGTACTTCAGATTATGGTGTGGTACGTATCAATGCTTCAGATAAGCTGCTGAATGTATATAATACCACACATGGGCTTGCCAGCAACAATATAAATACAATTTATCAATCAGAGAATGGTAATATTTTCATTGGCACTTATGATGGGGGAGTTTCAAAATATCTTCCGCAGCTTGAAATATATAATTATAAAGGCTCTGTATTCCAAACAATATCCACCCAACATGGACTTAGCAACAATCGTGTATTATCTATCATTCAGGATAGGGAGAAAAACATCTGGATAGGAACTTTTTTTAATCTGAATCAATATTTTGATGAACAATTTGAAATTTATGGGGATAATGAAGGATTACCTAACAGCTTAGTGTGGTCAGTAATAGAAGGTTCTAACAATGATTTCTGGATAGGTACAGAAGGTGGTCTTTTTCAGTTTATCCCTGACGCTCAGTCTATGGTTGCTGAAGATCAGGAAAAAGAAGAAAAAAATGTAACTGTCAGTGTTCAAAATGCTAAAACCAAAGGAACGTTCCGCTTTATCCGTCATACAGGAAAAGAAGGTGAAATACTTAATACAAGTGCATTGTATAAAGATATGAAAGGTAATCTATGGTTTACTGATTTCGGGCAGGGGTTATCACGGTTAAATCCGACATCTGGTGAACTTAAGCAATATACTACCGAAACAGGTTTACCCGTAAATGAGATATACTGTATCAATGGAGATAAAGACAGTAATGTATGGATAGGAACCAACAAAGGTGGTCTTTTAAAGTTTAATCTAAATACAGAAACATTTGTTCAATATACCGCTGAGCAAGGAATTGGGAGCAACCAGATATACACAATTTATAGAGATAGTAAAGACAGGATGTGGTTTGGAGCTTTGTCGGGCAGTTTAACTATGTATGATCCTCAAAATTTGCGTAAACAGGGGACTATTTTTAAAACATTTTCTGAAAAAAACGGGTATTCCAGCAAGTTCACCATTTGTATTACCGAAGATGGCTTGGGCAATATGTGGTTTGGTACATTTGACAAAGGACTTTACAAATATGATCCATTGGCTTTGCTGGAAAAAGGGGGTGTATTATTTAAAAATTATTCAACAAAAGATGGCCTAAGTTCCAATACTCCTTTTTTACTTGTATGTGATAATAAAAGTAATTTATGGATTGGCTCCGGCTTGGGTATTGACAAATTCGATCTTAGAAATGAAACAGTAAAACACTATGAAAAAGAAGATGGTTTTCTTGGTGTTGAAATAAATCCGAATGCTGCCTGCAGAGATAAAAACGGAAACCTTTGGTTTGGCTCTATCATAGGCCTTGTAAAGTACAACAGCAGATTAGAGAGAAACAATCTTGTTGAGCCGGTTACATCCATAAAAAATCCAAGATTATTTTTTCAAACGGTTGATATTCCTCAGGATCATATATTTTCCTGGACACAAAACCATTTTACATTTGACTTTGTTGGAACGAGTCTTACCAATCCCAAACGTGTAAAATACCGGTATATGCTCGAAGGGTTGGATAATGACTGGTCGCCTGTAGTTAAAGAAAATTCCGTTACTTATCCCAACCTTCCGCCTGGGGAATATACGTTTAAAGTCCGTTCCTGTAACAATGATGGGATATGGAATACATTACCCATAACGTATCATTTTAAAATCAATCCACCGTTTTGGCAAACAACCTGGTTTTATATTGTTTTGGGAATTGTTGTCTTTTCTTCAATAATAGTTTTCATTAAACTGAGGGAGCGGGTATTAAGAAAAGAAAATCTTCTTCTTGAACAGAAAGTAGCTGAGCGCACAGAAGTGATTAGCAAACAGAATATTGAGATAGAAAAAAAGAATACGTCCATTACTGATAATATTGAGTATGCACATAATATACAACGTGCAGTTCTGCCATCCGATGAAGAGATAAACAAACAATTTAAAGAACATTTTGTTTTGTATAAACCTAAAGATATTGTTAGTGGTGATTTTTACTGGGTACATGAAGAGAAAGACAGGGTTCTTATTGCTGTTGCCGATTGTACAGGGCATGGAGTTTCCGGAGCATTTGTTTCACTGATGGGGCATAATCTGTTAAATAATGCTATTAATGAAAATCATCAATCTACACCGGGTGAAATTTTATATACACTTAATGATAGAATTTTGAATACATTGCGACAGAATACTAAAAACACCTCGGCTAAATATGGTATGGACATTGCCTTGATAAGTATATCAAAAACTATATCATCAGGACAGCTCATTATGCCAGGAGAAGAAACGAAACCAGTAGTTGAACAATTAGCAGATGGGTATAAATTACAATATGCAGGAGCGCATAATCCGTTGCTTATATACAGGGGTAATGAGTGTATCCAAATAAAGGCAACATCCCGTTCTATTGGTAGTTATAAAAAAACGAATGAGCAGGGCTTTATCAATCATACTGTCCATATCAAAAAGGGAGATATGCTATATATGTTTTCAGATGGTTACGTTGACCAAATAGGAGGCCCGGAAAACAAAAAAATATTTGCCCAGCCTTTCCGGGAAATATTACAATCAATATGCCATCTTGAAATGGATGAGCAAAAGAAAATACTGGACGATACCCGAATCAAATGGAAAGGCGAACAAAGTCAAACAGATGATGTTTTAGTGGTAGGTGTTCGGGTGTAGTTTTGAGATTTGATACATATTATACTGAACTCTTAGCAAAAAATTCAAAAAACAAAATTGCTCAGATTCAGTTATGCTGAACGAATGAGTTTGCTTTGGTTTGCAAACACATTCAGCCGAAGTATAAATCTGACTACTATTACTATAAATCATTAATCCCCCTAAGGATTAGACGAAAAGAACATATAAATTTTATGTTTTATAATATCAACCCCCGATTATTTTCTTTCATTTATTCTATTTTATTGTTCCTTTCATTTTCTTCATTTAAACTACACGCACAAATAAACCCTGAGAATACAAAGTTCAAACATTTATCTGTTGATGATGGATTATCTGATAATAATGTGTTCTCCATAATACAGGACAAGGAAGGGTTTATGTGGCTGGGAACATCTGATGGATTAAATAAATACGATGGATATAATTTTACTATTTACCGCCACAATCCAAGTGATACCAATTCTATCGGGCCAGGCAATATAACCTGTATTTATGAGGATAGAGAAGGATTGCTGTGGATAGGCACCAGTGGTTCGTTAAGTGTTTTGAATAAGAAAACAGGGAAATTTAAAGTATATAAAAATGATTCAGAAAACCCTAACAGTTTAAGTTACGACCTTGTAAATAATATCATTGAAGATAAGGAAGGAACTATGTGGATATGTACATATGGCGGTGGTCTTAATAAGTTTAATAAAAGAACAGAAAAGTTTAAGGTTTATAAAAATGATCCTGCCGATCCGAACAGTATACGTTGTGATTACCTAGAGAATTGTTTTGAAGATTCGAATGGTAGTATATGGATAGCCACTTTTGGGCAAAACGGACAAAAGGGTGGGCTAAGTTCTTTTGATAAAAAGTCTGAAAAATTTACTCATTATTCCGATAATAATGGTTATTCAGGGATGAGTGTGCTTTTATGCCAAATTGTTGAAGATTCAAAAGGATTAATATGGGCAGGGAACGGCACCTATGTGCACGGATTAACAGCCTTTGATAAAGAAAAAAAAGCATGCGTTAAACAATACAAGAACAACCCCAAAGACAAATACAGTTTAAGCAGTAACGTTGTACTATCTCTTTATGATGATGCAAAAGGATATTTCTGGACTGGAACGAATAATGGACTTAATGTACTCGATAAAAACACCGGTAAATTTACTGTTTTTAAAAATGATTTAAACAATCCTAACAGTTTAAGTCATAATCGTATTGCAAGAATTTACAGGGATAATCAAGGACTTATATGGATTGGGACAGAAGGTGGTGGAGTAAATATTTATGATAGCTTTAATAACAGCTTTAGTGTATTCAAGAATAACTCCAAAAATATAAAAAGTTTAAATAATAATCAGATATATAGTATTTATGAGGACTCAGAAGGATCTGTCTGGTTGGGAACTGGTGCTGCTGGATTAACAAATTTTGATAAAACAACAGGAGAGTTTAATTTTTTTAAAGGAGAACTAATTTCGGAAGGAAAAAAAACTTCTTTAAATGTTATTAACAGTATACAAGAGGTTGATGAACAAAAATTATGGATAGGGATGTCATCAAACCAACTCGCCTACTTTGATCGCATAACCAATAAATTCGGGCGTCCTCCGTCTCCTTTTTGGGGCAGTGATGGGAGTCCGGGATTTATTATAGATCTCCTTACCGATTCAAAAAAAAATTTGTGGGTAACTACTCCTAATGGATTATTTAGTTTTTTTCCGGCTGATAAAAAAAGAAACTGTTTTTTGAATGACCCTAAAAATCCGGCTACTGTGAGTGAAAATTACACAATCACTCTTTTGGAAGATTCTAAAAGTAATATCTGGGTAAGTACATTTAGTACCGGACTTAATGTTTTTGAAAGAAGTTCGAACAAATTTTTCTGTTTTAAAAACAATCCTAAAGACCCAAACAGCATAAATAACAATACTGTTTATGCTATGTATGAGGCTCCCAATGGGGTATTATGGATAGGAACTAATGGCGGAGGGATAGATGCATTAGTATTGCAGGAGGGAAAAGACAAGTTCACCTCCGGTTATAAATTCTATCATTTTACAGATAAAGATGGTTTACCTAACAATGTAATAAACAAAATTATTGCGGATAACAATGGTAATTTATGGATAGGTACAAATTCCGGTTCATGCAGGTTTACACCTCCAGACCATTTATCATTATCGGTAAAAGCATATTTAACAAAAGTTATTCATAATGATATAGTGATAAACGATAAGCCTGTTTTTAAAAATTATGATGTAAATGATGGTTTGCCGAGCAATTCGATAACTGTGGGGTGCAAAACAAAAGATGGTTTGATATACTTTGGAAGCATGGGCGGATTAGTATGTTTTAACCCTGATAGTATAAAAGATAATATGCATAAACCTCCTGTGCATTTCACTTCCTTCAGGGTTTTTGAGAAAGAATTTCCGCTTGACACTCCACTTTCTTCTAAAAAGAAGATAATACTTTCGTACAAAGAAAGTTTTTTTTCTTTTGAGTTTGTAGCTTTAGATTATGCACAACCATCAAAAAACCAGTATGCTTTTATGATGGAAGGATTTGATAATAAATGGATATATATTGGAAACAGACGTTATGCAAGTTATACCAATCTTGATCCCGGAGAATATGTATTTAGGGTTAAAGCGTGTAATAACAGCGGTGTCTGGAATGAAGACGGTACCTCTATCCGAATCATTATTACACCTCCTTTCTGGCGTACTAAAATATTTTATATCCTTTGTTTGTTATTTTTTGTGACAGGTATTTTTAGTTATATCAAATGGCGTGAACGTAGGTTAAGAGCAGAAAAAATAATTCTTGAAGAGCAAGTGGCATCACGTACAAAAGCACTTAAAGAGGCAAATGCTGAAATTACCCAGAAAAATGTGCAGATAACAGACAGTATTAATTATGCTAAACGCATTCAGCAAGCCATACTACCTGATAAGAACGAAATTTATGCTGCTCTCCCCCAATGTTTTATACTTTATAAACCCAAAGATATTGTTAGTGGTGATTTTTATTTTTTTCACCCCTCTCCAGCTCTCCCCGCAGAGGAGAAGGTGTTTAGCCAGAAAGAACTTACCATCTCCCCTGCGGGGGTAGTCGGAGGGGGATGTATCATCGCTGTTGCTGATTGCACCGGGCATGGAGTTCCCGGAGCATTTATGAGTATGATTAGTTCTGAAAAATTACATGAAACGGTGCAGCAAAGTAAACAACCAGGAGAAATATTAATGCTGGTAAATAAAGGAATTAAAACAACACTTCATCAATCAGATAATGACGAATCAACCCGTGATGGAATGGATGTTGCCCTTTGCCGACTCTCTCCAACCCTATCTCCAAATGGAGAAGGCGGCTGTATCCTGCATTATGCAGGTGCAAACCGCCCGCTTTGGATTACCCGTAAAAATCCTCTTTATAAAGGAGAGGGCGCAGAAATGGGTGTTGAAGAGATAAAACCCACAAAACACGCAATTGGTGGTTTCACCAAAAGTGATCAGTATTTTGAAACCCATGAAATACAGTTGCAACAAGGAGATACGTTCTACATTTTTACAGATGGCTATGCTGATCAGTTTGGTGGAGAAGACCTGCCTGATGGCAAGACGGGGGGAAAGAAATTTACAACAAAAAAATTAAAACAGTTATTGATAGATATTCAACATAAATCAATGCCGGAGCAGGAAAAACACCTAAATACTGTTATTAATACATGGAGCTTAAACAGGGAACAGGTGGATGATATTTTAGTGATTGGTGTTCGGGTATAAATTTCATATTTATAATGGAGTTTGTTCTTTTTTCGCAAATTCAACATCTGTCATGATTTGTGAACGTTTCATCATCAAGTGCTCTATTGTTTTTCTTTCTTTACGTACAAGCCGAAGTAGATTTAGCCGCCCAAGTATTTTTTTTATCACGGGATAAAACCGTAATGTATAAAATCCTATGCCAGGAACAAGAAGTGCATATAAGCCAAGGAAAACCAAGTTGCGGAATACAAACCCTGCCACCAGCAATTGTATAGCATAAAATATTACCCAAAGCAGCATCGACATATTTGCGTATATAGAGGCATAAAATTCTACTTTCTTTATTTCCCTGTCAGCAAAATTTCTGGAAATATAATAAGGAGGATAGTTGGTAACCAAACCTAAAATATATAGAGGCATTCCGAAAAATAGAATGAATGCATCTAAAAAAAATTTCCAGAGATTCATTTTATGGATTACTTCAGGACGTAAAAGATAATCGCATAAACCTAACTTTTGTAGTTGCCTGCAATAAGAAGTTACTTCTTTCCTTAAATTTTCAACCAAAGCAGGATTTTCCTTATCATGGTAATTTATCATATCAGCAATTTCCTTACTTGCATAATATTGTTTTTCTATATCATTTGGGTCATAATTCTCACTTTTCATCCAATGATATAGATAAATTTCTGTAAGTTCTTCCACCAATTTATCATTCTCTTTATTACTAATAACAATTATCAGCTTTGCCATTTCCTGCTCCAGCAGTTTAGTAAATTCATTGATGGTTTTTGCTTTATCCTGTTTATATTGTTCTTCATATTTCAGTATAGAAATAGGTTCACCAATATTTATAAATAACCTGCTTCCGAATTTTTTTGCATTGGAATAATTCAATCCCACAGGTACTATCCATACATTCTTTTTAAAGTCGAAAAGTTCCTCGGTTTGAAAAATAATACGTGCTAATCCCTTTTTTAAGGGTTGTAGTCGTTGTTCCTGAATGCATATAGCTTCGGGGAATAATAGAAGGGTTTTATTATTTGATAATAGATTACGGCACTCTTCAAATATTTTATCGTTCTTTTTTAATTCGCTGTATCCTTCCTGAATACGATACATAGGACTTATATTCAAATCATTAAGCGCCCATTTGGCAAGTCTGCCCTTAAATACATCACCTCGGGCAAAAAAACGAATTTTTTGTGGCAGGCCCATGGCTATAACTCCGGGGTCTATAAAGGCATTTGTGTGATTAGGCGCAAGTATTACAGATTTATTATGAGGTATCTTTTTTAATCCTTTAAATCCTATACGATAGTATACACGATAAAAAATGTTGATAAGGATTTTTGCAATATAATACAGCACGGTAATGGCTAAATAGGTTAAATTAAAAAATCACAATGTACTCATTGTTTCCTGAATTATACTTCGGCTGGTTCAAATGTCAATCGTTGTCCCTTTATATGTTCATCAAACATGCCATTATTATATACCAGGTTCCCGTTTACAAAAGTATGTGTAATTTTCGATTGAAAGGTGATGCCTTCAAAAGGGGACCATCCGCATTTATATAAGATGTTCGATTTATCCACTTTCCATGGATTTTTAAGATCAACAAGTACAAGGTCTGCGAAATATCCTTCACGGATATATCCGCGTTTCTCAATTTGAAAACAATCAGCAACAGCGTGTGCCATTTTTTCGACAATTTTTTCAAGGGATATTTTCCCCTGATGATATAGTTCTAACATCGCAACTAATGAATGTTGCACCAATGGCCCTCCGGAAGGAGCTTTAAAATAAGTCTGCAACTTTTCCTCAACAGTATGCGGAGCATGGTCAGTAGCAATGATATCAATTTTGTTTTCCAGCACCGCCTGCAACAGAGCATCCCTGTCTTTTGATTTTTTTACAGCCGGATTCCATTTTATGAATGTTCCTTTTGTTTTATAATCCCCATCACAAAACCAAAGATGATGTACACAAGCCTCAGATGTAATACGTTTTTGTTTCAATGGAATAGTATTATCAAACAGTTTTGTTTCTTTTGCGGTTGATATATGCAAAATATGTAAACGTGTATTGTATTTTTTAGCAAGTTCAATGGCTAATGAAGATGATTTAAAACAGGCTTCTTCACTACGTATAAGAGGGTGGTATTCTATGGGAACATTTTCACCGTATATTTCTCTGTATTTTACCATATTTTGTTTAATGGTTTCTTCATCTTCACAGTGCGCTGCTATAAGCATTTTACATTTTGCAAAAAGCGTTTCTAACGTTTCCCGCTTATCTACCAGCATATTGCCGGTTGAAGACCCCATAAACACTTTTATTCCACAAACGTTTTTAGGATTGGTGCTCAGAACTTCTTCTATATTATCATTGGAAGCTCC
>JAHEXZ010000088.1:0-5775 GCA_023251835.1 Bacteroidota bacterium
TAAGGTGAACAGAGGATTCCACCAACCATTTTTCAGTAATATGCCTGATTGTTGCACCTGTGCATTTTTTGTCGTGACCGTCCCACGTTGCGCGCAACTGTAAAGGAGAAATTGTCGAGTCGATAAAAAGTTGTCTTAAAGAAATTGTCAGCACGGGACAGTCACACAACAAAATGCAAAATTGTCTTGCGAAATAGTACAAAGAAAAGTTGCGCAACTGTCAACCGTGTTGCTTTTTTACTTAGTTGAGATTAATTTCCCGTTCTTCCATATTTCTTCTTTGATAACTGTCCCATCTTGTTTGTAGTCTTTCCAAACTCCATCTTCACCGTAAGAAAAATTCTCCCATTTATTTGTTTTGTTTTCTTTGAAATGTCCCAGTGTTTTTATTTGTCCAGACTGATAATAATCAATCCACAGTCCAACGGGAGCGTCAGTGTATTGAGCGCTTTCTCTTATTAAACTTCCACTTTTTTTGTCATATACTTTTAAATAACAAGGCATACATTTTATTGTTGAGTTGTCAAAATCTGTTATACACGAATCGTAAGTTGCTTTACTGACAGGTTTGTTGTCAATGTGATATTTTGCATTTGGTTGACCACATCCTTCACAACCAGACTGTCCCCAATTAAAAATCTTGATAGTGTCTAAATGCGTGTATATGGATTTTGTTGTGTCTGCTTTTTTCAGCGAGTCATTTATTGTCTGTCCGTTACTGCTCTGTCCAAGCAGAAGAAAAGTTGCTGTTACAAAAGTAACTGTCCACCGTGTGATTGTCTTTTTTTGCATAGGTGCCAACTTATAGGTTGTCGTCATATTTGTAACCATTTGTAACTGCTTACATGTGATTACAACGGGTATAGCTTATATATCAAATAGTTGTTTTCAAGTTTGTTTCTACGTTGATTCTATATACAGTATTTAATGTTTTTTGATAGTCAACTGTTTATCTTCTTGGTTTATAAACTTTTCTGTTTCCAAATTTCATGCAAAATTATGATTTTCTTTTGTTGGCCTTTAAAACTTTGAAGGGGACAAAAAGAGGACAAATAATGTGTTTTTGATTTTCAGTTTTTTGTAATTGGGTGCCTTCATTGCAAATAAATAATACGATAACTGTTTTATTAAAAATCAGCTGCGTACAAAAAAATCCTTAATTGCCTTTATCATTAGTTTTGGAGAATCCAAGTTACAAAAATATTGACTATTTACAATATTGTTGTATGTTGTTATCCCCATCATAGTCGCCAAGCTGTTTTCCTTTTTCTATATCTTTACATCCATCTTTTTTATTGCCTAAATCACATTTTGAAATCCCTCTTCCTGAGAAGGCTTTTGCATATATCTGATCATATTCTGTTTCTTTTCTGTTTTCTTTGATTTTGATTGTTTCTTCATAATCATTTATGGCTCCTTTAAAGTCATTTAGTTTATACTTTATTTCTCCCCTTACTAAATAATAAGAAGGGTCTGGTTTTGCCAACTTTAATGCTATAGTGGATAAAAAGTGCTTTCAAATATTGAGAGAGAGCTTCTGCTGTTTTACCTTTACTGGCACTTATAATGCCTAATCTATAATAAGTTTCCCCCAATCCGTTTTTATTTTCAACTTCTGTATAAAATTTCAATGCCCTGATAAAATTAACTTCTGCGCTATCAAAATTATCCATATTGTAATGGGTAGTGCCTATATTGGAATAGGAGTTTGCAATTCCATTTTTATCTTTTAATTGGTAGCTGATTTCTTTTGCCCTAGTATAATAGCTTAATGCCTTAGTAAGATTTCCCTGTTCACCATAAATTATCCCAATATTGGTTGCAATGTTTGCACTTTTATCTCCCTTGATTTTTGAGGCCTTAAGATAATATTCAAGTGCTTTTGTTAAGTCGCCTTTTTCGCTGTATACAATGCCAAGATTGGAAAACACCCTGGCAGTGCCATCTGTATCATTAAGAGTCTTATAAATAGCTAATGCTTCAGAATAATTATGTTCTGATAACTTATAATTGCCTGTACGACAATAAATAAGACCTAAGAGGTTATAAATCCCTGCGAGTTCACTTTGTTTTCCTGCTGCTGAATAAAATGTAAAAGCAATTTTTAAATAGGTTAAGGCTTGGTTGTAATCGCCTGAAAGCCAACTTAGTACCCCAAGTGTATTACTTGCTTTTGCTTCTCCTTCTTTATAGTTAAGTGATTTGCTTTGGTTCAACGCCTGATTGGCATATATTAATGCCTGAGAAGGTTCCGGACGCGCTAAATTTCCGGCAAGCGTGTTTAATGCATTTATTTGGGCAGTATCTGTTGTTAAATTTATTTTTTTTAATAATGCTTCATTTTTATCGCCATTCTGTGCATAACAGAATGATTTGAGCAACATATAAAAAATAAGAATAGAAGATAAACGCATTCAATTAGTTTATGAATAACCAGCCGGACTATCAAATTTACAAAATTCTTTTATTATTTGAATTAATTCCAGATAAGCAGATAGAATTTATCCCAGTCATTTCTATTTGGGTGTAAGGTTGAAGTTCAGCATTCTTTCTCAATTCGTTAAAAAAATACAATTTTTATTGACTTCCCCTTCTTATAATATTAACTTTGCACCCTTAATTTTTATATTTAACCACTATTTTATAATCCCGTAAGATTTATGAAACTTTCGCAATTTAAATTTAACCTTCCAAAAGAACTCATAGCCGAAACTCCTGCTAAATCCCGTGATGAAGCTAGGTTAATGGTTATCAACCGTAAAACAGGCAAAATTGAACATAAGCATTTCAAAGATGTTTTAAACTATTTTGGTGATGGGGATTGCATGATTTTGAATGACACCAAAGTGTTTCCTGCGCGTATGTATGGCAATAAAGAGAAAACAGGAGCTAAGATAGAGGTATTTTTACTGCGTGAATTGAATGCAGAAAGCCGTTTATGGGATGTACTGGTTGACCCTGCCCGTAAAATACGTATTGGTAATAAACTGTATTTTGGAGATGATGATACTTTAGTGGCTGAAGTTATTGATAATACCACTTCACGGGGCCGTACATTACGTTTTTTATTTGATGGCTCTTATGATGAATTCCGTAAAACCTTAAAGGATATGGGAGAAACCCCGCTTCCGAAATACATTAAACGTGCACCCACCGAAGAAGATAAAGAACGTTATCAAACTGTATACGCTAAAAATGAAGGTGCTGTAGCGGCCCCAACTGCCGGCCTGCATTTTAGCCGTGAACTGCTAAAACGGTTAGAATTAAAGGGGGTTAGCTTTGCAAATATTACGTTACATATAGGTTTGGGAACATTCCGCACGGTTGAAGTAGAAGACCTTACCAAACATAAAATGGATTCGGAACAGGTAATTATTACTGATAAGGCCTGCAGTATTGTGAATAAAGCCCGCGAAGCAAAGAAAAAAGTGTGTGTTGTTGGAACTACTACCATGCGGGCAGTTGAAACATCCGTGAGTACAGATGGCTATTTAAAGCCTTTTAACGGGTGGACCAACAAATTCATTTTTCCTCCTTATGATTTCAACGTGGCAAATTGTATGGTAACTAATTTTCACATGCCTGAATCAACATTGTTTATGATGGTATGTGCATTTGGTGGTTATGAATTGATGATCAAAGCATACAAAGAAGCGATAAAAGATAAATACCGCTTTTATACTTATGGCGATGCTATGCTGATATTATAGTTCCCGGTTATCGGTTAGCAGTTCGGATGTCACAAACTGTATCAGTAACTCAACAACTGCCTTTGAAAAAACACATTGTTATAGTAGCCGGTGGCAGCGGAACTCGTATGAATAGTGCCGTTCCCAAGCAGTTTATGGAATTTCTGGGTAAACCGGTGCTGATACATACCGTTGAAAAATTTATAGCTGCTATTCCTGATATACATATTGTTTTGGTGCTTTCTCCTGCCTTTAAACCACAATGGGAAGGGCTTTGTCAAAAACATAATTTTAAAATTCCTTATTTGCCGGCTGATGGTGGAGAAACCCGTTTTCATTCTGTAAAAAATGGATTGGCAATGGTTCCTGAAAATTGTGTAGTAGGCATACATGATGCTGCCCGCCCGCTGGTAAGTACAAAAACCATACTAACTACTTTTGAAACAGCAGAGCAAAAAGGCAATGCCTGCCCTGCAGTTTCTATAAATGAATCAATCCGTGAAGTCAAAAATGGCACCAACAAGGCGGTTGATCGTAATAACTACTTTATTATTCAAACTCCGCAATGTTTTCATAGCAGTCTGATAAAGAAAGCTTTTTTACAGGATTATAGTTCATCATTTACAGATGATGCCAGCGTGTTGGAAGCAATGGGCGAAACAATAAACCTGGTAGAAGGAAACCGGGAAAATATTAAGATTACTACGCAACAGGATTTGATTATTGCTGAAGCATTAATAAGCTGTTGATGCCAGTCAGACATTGCTAGAATAAGTTATAAGAGGAGCGTAAATACCCTGCTCCTCTGTAAAATAAATAAAAAAAATTTTTCTTATACTGAAGGCGGTGGAGTTGTAGGCGCTTTAGGCATGTTAACCAGATATTTTTTCATTTCCTCCTCTATTTTCGAGCATTTCACCAGAAAGGGTTTGTCGGTAATTGAAATCCAGACTAAAGTTGTTTCAAGAAAATAATTACCCTTTACTTTTCCAACAGGGCTTGGAATAATAAAAGTGCGTTGCGCAGTATCGAACTGGCCGCCCGCACTTGTAATTGCATCTCTTATTTGTACGATAAGTACATCAGGGTTTCCACTATAAGGAATTGAAAAACGACACATAAGTTATAAGGAATTTAAATTAGTAAAATTTATTCAAATAATACCTCGCAGCTCTGCTGCGGGTTATTCATTTATATCAAAAGTAGGAAATATAGTGCAATAGTTCGTTAATTTTTTGAAGATTTTAAAACCCTTGATTTTTAAAATACTGGCTAACAAAAACACTTTAAAGAAACATAGAAGTCAGGTCAAACGCATGAAAAATTAACAATGTTATCTTGATAATCAATAGCTTATTGACGTTAAAGTTATTATAAAAACCAATTATTTGGCTTGAAAAAAGCCATGACATTACAAGACCATTTTTCAGACATTAAAGATCCTCGCCAGCAGTACAAAGTAGACCACAAGCTAATTGATATATTAGTTTTGAGTATAATTGCAGTAATCTGTGGGGCAGACGAATATAAAGAGATAGAGGTTTTTGGTAATGTCTTATCGCCATGGATTGGAAAACATCGAAAGGTTCTTATGATACTTTTAAAAATCAATCACCAATACATTTAGTGAATGCTTGGTCAACCCAAAATAGTATCTGATTACCCAATATTTGAAAAAAATTAAAAATAATATACTTGTTTTGTTGAGCTTAACAGATAAAATATTATTTTTGACCATTCATTCGTATTTTTTTGAATGATTCAGATTAAGAAATTAAACATTAAACAACTATAACTTGAAATGAGATTGAAATTTATCACACTTAGAGAAGTAATAGCAGTGTTATCCGTTACTGCACTATTAACAGCAGGCTGTGGTGGTTGTAATGAAACACAAAAAACAGATGGCACAGACACAACATCTGCAGTTGACAGTGCTCAAGGTGCTCTTATTAATGTTAGCGGTGAATTGTTCAGTATTCCTTCACCTATTCAAACGGCTCTTTTAATTAAAGGTAGCGGAGCAGGATATAGCAAAAGTATTTTAAACCCATCTACTAAGTCATCTCAATATTCAACCAACTTT
>JAHEXZ010000088.1:5875-20299 GCA_023251835.1 Bacteroidota bacterium
TATTAACAGCACAACAGATGTAACCATATCTGCAGAGCAGTTGGAAGCTATCTCACAAAAGATAAAAGCCATCAGAAGCCAGATTGTAGGATAATTTTAAAACATTTGAATATAATATTTGAACAACTTCTATTAAAAATTAACATAATATGAAAAAAGGATTTTTAAAATTAGTATTGGTAATTTCAGGTTTTATAATAGTAAACAGTTCCTCAGCTCAAATGACCGATACAATTGCCAGTATATGTGCTAAACATTTTCAAGAGCATTTTATTTCTGATGGGCAACAATATCGCGCATTATTAATGAATACCGATGAGGTGGCAGAGTTTCATGTTACTCTTTATGGAAATACATTATATAGAATTGCTGCATGCAGCGGATTACAAAACGGTAATCTTATTTTCTCATTATACGATACCGATGCTAAAGAAAATTTGTTATTTACTAACCAGGACTATAAAAATGCCTCTTATTGGGATTTTAAAGTAAATAGCACCCTTGACTGTGTGATTAAAGCCAAATTAGATGTTGACGGGGCATTAAGTTCTGGAAGAGCAGTGGTGTTGATAGGCTTCAAACAATTAAAATAAAATAATTACTACTCCTATCAAAGACATTGTACTGCGGTATTAATGTCTTTTTTTTTCTAAGGTTATTTTTCAAGTACTAAGTATTAAGCAATACAAGTGTTTTAAAACAGATACAAAACTTAATAATCTTGTATTTCATATCTTAATCGATGTACTTTATAGAATTTGCAAAATAAATGAGTGAACGCATATTAAAAGCCCTGATGCAGATGTTTGCCATTATTGCCAAAGTAGATGGCCTTAATGACAATGGTAGAATGATTGTACAATCATTCCTCAAACAACAATTAAATCAGGAACTGGTTGATCAATACCTTGCCATATTTGATGAATTTCTGGATGCCCATCACCAGGTTACAAAAAAGAAGGATGGAACGGCAAAACGTACTTCTCTAAATTCTGTTAAAGTATTAAAAATATGTACACAGATTAATAGTGAGCTTACGCAGGTACAAAAAGTAGTGGTGCTGTTGCGGTTGCTGGAATTTATAAATTCAAATACCGAAATAACAGAGCAGGAATATGAATTTGTAAATACTGTTGCCGAAACGTTTAATATCCCGGATGAGGAATTCAGGCGTGCCATGAGCTTTATACAGGCCAAAGATCATGATGTTCCTGATTCACCAAAAATACTTGTAATAGATACCCTTCTAAAAAACAGTTACAAAGAAACCAAACATATTTTTTCTGAAGGCATTGATAGTCAGGCTCGTATATTATGGGTTCCAAGTGTAAATATATATGCGCTTCTATACTACGGAAAAAGTGACCTATACCTCAATGGCCAGATTCTAACCCAAGGTAAAGTATTTATATTAACTCCCGGCTCCTCCATACGTAGTTCAAAGGTTAAACCTATCTACTATAGTGATATTTTAAGTGCTTTTATGAGCGATACCAACAAAGCAAAAGTATCATTTGTAGTAAAGGATCTGGAATACAAATTTAAAGGGGGTAAATTAGGTTTACGCGACATTAATTTTAGTGAAGAATCAGGCAAACTGATTGGTATAATGGGCGGATCCGGTGCCGGTAAATCCACACTGCTAAATGTATTAAACAGCAATGAGATACCTAGCAAAGGTTCTGTAAAGATTAATGGTATCAATATTCACACTGAAAAAAACAAAATAGAAGGTGTTATCGGAATGGTTTCACAGGACGACCTGCTGATTGAAGAATTAACCGTTTTCCAAAACCTGTTTTATAACGCCAAACTTTGTTTTGGAAATAAAAGTGATGAAGTTGTTTCCGAAATGGTGGTTGATGTACTCACTAATATCGGTTTAATTGAAACACGTGATTTAAAAGTTGGAAGCCCTCTCGAAAAAACCATTTCCGGTGGTCAGCGTAAACGGTTAAACATTGCTCTTGAATTAATCCGTGAACCATCTGTGATGTTTGTGGATGAACCTACTTCCGGTCTTTCCTCGCGCGACTCAGAGAACATTATGGACTTGCTGAAAGAGCTCGCCCTAAAAGGAAAACTTGTATTTGTTGTTATCCATCAACCATCCTCGGATATATTTAAAATGTTTGACAAGCTGATGATACTGGATGTTGGGGGATACCCTATCTATTATGGAAATCCGGTTGATTCTGTTATTTATTTTAAAACAGCTGTTAATCATGTTAACTGTAATGAGAGTGAATGTATTATTTGCGGTAATGTAAACCCCGAACAGATATTCAACATTATTGAGTCAAAAGTATTGGATGAGTTTGGAAATCTTACCCAAAATCGTAAAGTATCCCCAGGCGAATGGAATATACAATACAGAGAAAAAATTGAGAAAAGGGTTCTGGATATTGAAAATTTTACCGAAATACCGGAAAGCACTTTTAAAATTCCTAATAAATTCAAACAATTCAAGGTATTTATTACCAGGGATGTACTATCCAAGTTGACAAATACCCAATACTTAATGATCAACCTGCTGGAAGCACCTGTATTGGCGTTTATTCTGGCTTATCTGGTAAAATATTACAATACCGACCTGTCTAACAAAATTGGATATATTTTCCGCGAAAATGAAAACCTGCCGGCATACATCTTTATGGCTGTTGTTGTTGCATTATTTATCGGTTTAACAGTTAGTGCTGAGGAGATTATACGCGACCGTAAAATTCAAAAACGCGAGTCATTCCTTAACCTCAGTAAAGCAAGTTACCTCTGGTCAAAAATTACGATTATGTTTGTATTATCAGCTATACAAACACTCTTGTTTATTGTTGTCGGTAATTTTGTGCTCGAAGTAAAAGGGATGCATGCCGAATACTGGCTGGTACTTTTTACATCATCCTGTTTTGCAAATATGCTGGGATTGAATATTTCGGCAAGCTTTAATTCTGCTGTTACCATATATATTTTAATTCCTTTCCTCATTATTCCGCAATTGCTATTAAGTGGAGTGATTGTAAAGTTCGACAAATTAAACCCAAGTGTTACCTCCCAAAATCTGGTGCCTTTCGCTGGTGAAGTAATGACCTCACGCTGGGCCTTTGAAGCACTTGCCGTAAAACAATTTAAGGATAATAAATTCAATAAAAATTTGTATAAATACGATAAAGGAATAAGCATTGCCACTTACAAAAAAGACTATTGGTTGGCCGAATTACAGAAAAAACTAGATAATGCAGAAAGTATTTATAAAAATCCGGCTAACCGCCAGGAAGTAGTTGATGCCTTAGCAATGATAAAAAATGAAATCAATAAAGAACTTAAAATCAGCAGCAATGAGAAAATAAAAACACCTGCCTCTATGGCAAGTTTAAGTATTGAAACATTTAACCCCGAAATAGCTAAAGAAATACGCGATTTGTTAGTTTCATTAAAAGCAAACTATATTAAATTGTATAAAAAATACAGCGATGCAAAAGACAAAGAGATTTCGGCATTAAATAAAGACAGTGCAGCTCAGGCACAATATCTGAAAATCAAAGACGATTATGAAAATGAAAGCCTTACAGACCTTGTTACCAACAGAAACTCATTTTATAAAATTTTGGATTTAGATGGTGAATACATTCAAAAAACCAACCCTATTTACCTTGATCCAACAAAATCAGATTTTGGACGTGCACACTTTTTTGCTCCACGTAAAAAATTCCTGAACAGATATTATGATACCTATTGGTTTAATATATGCGTTATCTGGCTTATGTCATTAACCCTTGCCATTACACTTTATTTTGATGTTCTGAAGAAATTTATTAGCCTGCTTGAATCACTCTTCAGTAAGTTAGGGAAAAAGCCTGCCGCAGTTAATTAAATTGGGTACTTGTTCATTTTTGATTGTTTGTGCAACCAACATCCGAAAAACTGCGACTTTTAGGTAATAATTAAAAAACACAGATATGGGAAAAAAAATGTATGAAAAAAAGATTAAAAGAACAATGTTCGATTTTCTTGGTATGGATATCAAAATAAATGAAGACGAAGTAATCGTTGGAAATAAAAAATTTGATACAAAAGATATTGATAAAATAAAATATGTGGAAACCCAGATCCTTGCCGGTGGGATTATCAATAGCGGAAGTTATTATGAAGTTTTTATTGGCTCATCTGCGAACAACAATACGGCAAGAATATTCTTTAATACTGCCTTTCGTAAAAAATGGACAGAGGAATATCGCAATATTATAGATGTTTTATGGGATAATGTTACAAACCGTATTGTGAATAATATGATAAAAGATTTAAACGAAGGTAGAACGGTTAGAGTTGGAAAATTTGAAGTTACACGAAACGGGATCAATGTTTTGATGAACAAAAAATATACTTTAATTCCCTGGCTGGAATGTTTAAAGGAATATAAAGAAGGGTGTATACACATTTATTCTAATTCAGATCTGAAAGTAAAAGGAAACATAGAAATCATTAAAGAATGGAATTCAAATGCATTTGCCTCATTGCTTGATTGGCTTTGGAAAGAGGGCAGATGTTTTAACCTTGAAAAGGGAGAGAAAATATAATTAAATACGATCAATTGAAATTCATTTACTACAAGCTATCTAAAAAATACAAATTCATCTCATTGTTATGCCGAGCGAAGCGTATAGTAGTATTGATGAGAAAACTCCCGTACAATTATTTAAACAAAGAGCTGAAGTTTTAAAAGAAATTTTAGTTTAAAAAGGAATTGAAAAAGACAGATGAAAAAATCTTTACTTATTTTTTTTGCCACTTTGAAAATAAATTTTTTGTTTTCTCAAACACTTTCCGTTGATTTTTCCAGTACCGACACTGTCGCTAATATGTCTGGCTTTCTTTTCGGAATGAATGCCACAGACCCGCCAGACAGCTTAATATTGCCTTTCAAATCTGGCTATTGGAGGGGCTCTGACTGGGTTACATACAACAGAGCAACAAGTAGTACTATAGGTGCAAAATATATTGTTGTTGTAAGTGACGGGTACGGCTACCCGCCAAATTGGATACCGCCCTACAGCGATACCACAGGTTACAAAACTTATATTGATAATTTATGTACTCAATCATCAGGGTTTCCAATGATTTATGATATTTGGAATGAACCTGACTTAACCACTTTTTGGGGAGGCACTCAGGCGCAATTTTTTGACGTTTTCAAATTAGCTCATGATCGTATAAGACAAAATTTAGGATATAATGTTAAAATAAGCGGACCTACACTTTCAAATTATGATACTACTTATATTCGGGCTTTTTGTAATTTTTGCTTGGCTAACAATATTCAATTAGATGTGCTTTCTCTACACTGGTGTTGGAATTACCGTCCCGACACTTTATCGCAATGTCTAATTTGGTGTAGAAGTAATATTGTCAACAATCCGATTTATGCCCCACTTCAAATTAAAAAAATAATTGTGAATGAGGTTGGTGGGAGTTGGGCACAATACAGACCCGGCTTGACTTTAGCAAATTACTATAATTTGGAAAAAGGTAAAGCGGATGGAGCTTGTAGGGCTTGTTGGCTTTCAGAGGATGGTTCGACCGATAATTGCTGGAATAATACATTAGATGGATTACTAACCCCGGTTTCATTCAACAAACGGGCAAATTGGTGGGCAATGAAATCTTATGCAGAGCTTGACAGCATACGTTATACTGTTAATTCATCCAACCCCTATGTTTACTCAATGACAGGAAACCTTCGATCCAGTCCAAATACGATAAGATCTGTAATTGGTTACTACCAAGGCGTAATTAATCTTCAACCTGTAACACCTTTTCTGCCAGTCAATTTAACCATAACGCTCAACAACCTCAATCTGCTTGACAATTTCTCGTCAACGGATAGCATCTCAGTAACGTTTTACGAAATTCCAAACATCGAATTTAGCCCACTTTCCCAGCCCAATTACCTTGGGCAATATACTTTAGCCAACAACACATCTTCAATAACATTACCCTTGGTGCCACTGGATACCAATGCCGTAATTTATGCGGACATTGTTAGTAAAGGAAGTATTACTACGGGCTTAAACAATCCGACACTAAAAAACAACATAGCTTTTTATCCCAATCCGGCTAACACGACACTTTTTATTTCAGGAATTGACAATTCAAAAGAAGTTAAAATAGAAATTTATAATCCGGCTGGACAAATTTTATATAACTCAAACAACAAAATCTCAGTTGATATTTCACTTTTAAAAACAGGTACTTACTTTTTAAAAATCCGGCAAGGAAATGAATCTTATATTCAGAAATTCATTAAAAAATGAACAGAGAAAACATTTACAAAAAAATGACTGTTTTACTTTTTTTAATAATAAACAGGCTCTAAATCATTTTAACATTATTCATACTCATTTCGGGACTTAACTCCAATAATTGTGAAATCAAAAATCAGGAATTATCCCGTTTAATGTATAGCAATTGGTAGAGTTAGAAACTATGACTAAACAAGCATAAAATAAACAGTCCGTAAATATCCTAATGACAGAGCAACTCCCTATTCTTGAAATAGTTCCTGATATAAAAAAAAAATTATCGCTACACAATACTGTTATTCTGCAAGCCCCACCAGGTGCCGGTAAAAGTACAATACTCCCTCTTCAGCTACTTGATGAGGCCTGGTTAAAAGGAAAAAAAATACTACTGCTCGAACCCCGCAGGCTTGCTGCAAAAGCGGTAGCCAACAGAATGGCCTCACTAATGAATGAACAGATTGGCAATACTATCGGTTATAAAATACGATTTGATAATAAAACCGGTAAACACACTCGTATTGAAGTTCTTACAGAAGGTATCCTTACCCGTGCGCTCCAGCAGGATAGTACATTAGATGGTATTGGACTTGTTATATTTGATGAATTTCATGAACGTAGCCTACATGCCGACCTTGCTTTGGCCTTGTGCCGCGAAATACAACAGGTGCTTAGAAATGATTTACGCATTTTAATCATGTCGGCTACACTTGACGGAGAAAAACTTTCTTCCCTGCTTGGCAATGCTCCTGTAATTACAAGCGCAGGCAGACAGCATCCTGTTACATTTCATTATTTAGGTAACCACAATAATGCTTCCATACATCAACAAATGGCAAAAGCCATTTGTAACGCCTTGACCTCTCATACAGGTGACGTACTTGCATTTCTGCCGGGTGCTGCTGAAATACAACGCACACAAGAGCTGCTGGAACAGGACTACCATTCTATTATCACTGGAAATAATATTAGTATTCATCCCCTGTTTGGTGATCTTCAGCAACAAAAACAACAGGAAGCTATTCTACCACATCCGCAGGGAAAGCGAAAAATAGTGCTTGCAACTTCTATTGCAGAAACCAGTTTAACTATTGAAGGCATTAAAATAGTAGTGGACAGCGGTTATTGCCGTATTCCACGTTTTGATATTAAAACAGGGCTTACGCGTTTGGACACAGTTCGTGTTACACAGGATATGGCTGCACAACGGGCAGGGCGGGCAGGACGAACAGCTCCGGGAATATGTTGTCGCCTCTGGAATGAAATACAGCAACAACATCTGCTGCCACATCGTACTCCTGAAATATTAGAAGCAGATCTGGCTCCTACAATTATTGAACTGGCACAATGGGGTATACAGAATATAAATACGCTTACCTGGCTTGATATACCGCCCACAGGGGCAGTGAATCAGGCGCAACAACTATTACAGGAATTGAGAGCCTTAGAAGTTAATAGAATTACTAAACATGGTAAAGAAATAGCAAGCTTACCCACCCATCCGCGCATTGCTCATTTATTGCTGGAAGGGCAACAAAACAACCTTATTGCTCTTGCAACCGATATTGCAGCTATACTCGAAGAACGCGACCCTCTGCCTAAAGAATCGGGTGCAAACCTGACCCTACGTATAGAAGCATTAAGAAAATGGAGAAATAAAGAATACGTTTCTGCTGATAGAAATGTACTGGAACGTATTGAACGGCTTGCAGCCCAATGGAGAAAATTTTTCTCCATATCTCAGGATAATGCTTCACCTACAGATTATGAAACAGGAAAGTTAATCGCGGCAGGATACCCTGAACGTATTGCCAAACAAAGGGAACAAAGCCATCGCTACCGTTTGTCAAATGGGAAAATTGCAAAAATAAGTGAACACGATCCATTAAGCCATGAACCTTACCTGGCAATAGCACACATGGATGCCGGCACTACAGAAGGAAAAATATTTCTTGCAGCACCACTAAGCATGGATGATATTTCGCACCTTGCAACGGAACAGAAAGTAATTGCATGGGATACACAAAACGGTATACTTATTACGCGCACCGAAAAACGTATCGGTGATATTATTCTTGAAAACAAACCGTTAACAACTATTCCGGAAGATGAACGAATAAGAGTGCTTTGCGAAGCAGTAAGAAAGGAAGGGTTAGCCATATTCAATAATACGGAACAAGTGATGAACTGGAAAGCCCGTGTTTACTGTATGAAAACGTGGCAACCTGACCAAGAATGGCCGGAGGTAAACGATAGCTACCTATTGAACACATTGGAAGAGTGGCTGTCTCCATTTTTAAGCAATGTCAAAAAAAGAGAAGATTTTTACACCCTCGATTTATATGCTATATTATCCGGATTACTTTCCTATCAGCAAGCACAGCTATTAGATACTTTAGCTCCCACGAAAATAAAAGTACCAAGTGGCTCAATGATTCCGTTAGTATATAAAGAGGACGGCACAAGCCCTATACTATCTGTTCGATTACAGGAAATGTTTGGATTGCTGGATACACCTAATGTAAATGAAGGACGTGTAAAGGTTATTCTGCACCTGCTTTCACCCGGATTTAAACCGGTACAGATTACACAGGATCTGCAAAGTTTCTGGAAAAATACATATCCTGAAGTACGTAAAGAATTACGAATACGTTATAAACGACACCATTGGCCGGAAGACCCCTGGACAGCAGAAGCTGTACGGGGGGCTAAGAAAAGAATTGAATAATATACTTTACATTTGTATATCGCTTTGAAAAATAAGGCCTTAAACATGATATTAGGAATAGGAACAGATATAGTAGATATAACACGCATCGCTAAAAGCATCGAAGAAACCCGTTTTAAAGAAAGAGTTTTTTCAGTTCACGAAATAACCTATTGTGAGGCGAAGACAAACAAAGCAGAAAGCTATGCAGCCCGCTTTGCAGCTAAAGAAGCCTTTTTTAAAGCATTAGGAACAGGATGGCGCGGAGGAATGGCTTTTAATGAGGTAGAAATACAAAACGATGAATTAGGAAAACCCTCTTTCCATTTGCTTGGTCAAACAGCAGAAATTATTGCAGAAAAAAAAATCAAAGCCACTCATCTATCCCTCTCTCATACCAAAGAAACAGCAGTAGCTATGGTAGTTCTGGAAGGGTAACAAAATTTTGTTTATTATATTTAATATTACTACCTTTAACGGATCTCTTCCCTACGGAATAGGTCGCATGAAAGTTTAATAAAAAATTTGTAAAACACAATTCAGATTCTAATGAAAAAAATTTACTCCTTAATTACCGGAACTTGTTTGATTGCCATTTCTGCCATACAATTAAGTGCACAATGCCCTGGCAATCGTTATCATGATTTTATTTTCCCCGGAGCAGATGTAACCAGTGATGTTACTTACGGAAGTAATATTACATGGAGCGGCAGCACGCAAACTTTAAAACTTGATGTATACCAGCCACAGGGAGACACAACCTCTCCTCGCGCCTTAATTATTTGGGCACATGGAGGCAGTTTTATTGGAGGCAGTAAAGCGGATATGGCACAACTTTGTACTGATTTTGCAAAAATGGGATATGTAACCGCTTCTATAGATTACCGCTTGCTTATGACAGGCCTTATTCCAGGCACTGGAAACGTTGATTCAAACTCTGCTGGAGCTGCTGTGATGCGTGCTGTGCATGATGCAAGAGCAGTAGTTCGCTTTTTTCGCAAAAGCGTTGTAGAAGATAGTAATATCTACAGAATAGATACCAACAATATCTACTTTGGAGGAGCATCAGCCGGTGCACTTATGGCATTACACCTTGCTTATATGGATGAATCGAACGAGTTTCCAAGCTATATTGATACAACCGGAGTAACGGTTGGAAGCGTTACAGGGCAAAAGGGGCTGCATGGTGGGATTGAGGGCTTAAGCGGCAACCAGGGTTATTCTTCCAAGGTAAAAGCCATTGTAGATCTTTCCGGTGCAATATCTGATACCGCCTGGATACATCAGGGAGATATTCCTTTGTTTAGTTCACACGCAACAGGTGACGGTACCGTACCTTACGGAACAGCATTAATTTATTTAAGCCCTCCCAGCACCTATCCAATACAAGTTGTAGATGGTAGTGCAAGTGTTATTGCCAGAGCAAATGAAATGGGTATTACTAATTGCTTTAAAACCTATTATATCAACGACCATGTTCCTGAAGCTGATACACCATACTATGATACTTCTCTTTGTTTAATACGTAATTTTCTGGAACATTACACCTGTGGCATTCCTTTAGACTGCAATTATACAGGAAAAGTAACTGGTATAAACAATATTACTACAAAAGAGGCAAGCTTTAATGTATATCCAAATCCTTCATCTAATTTTATTACAGTTGACCTGAAAGAATTTTCAGGAAAAAATATAGATATTGAATTATACGATGCTTTAGGCCGCAAAATAAAAACTGTTTCTAAAATAAAAGCAGAAAATTACACCTTAACGCGTGAGGGCATACCAAGGGGTATTTATTCTGTAAATATTATAGTAGACGAAAAAATATATAGTAAAAAAGTGATATTTGAATAATGTAATATATATATATTAATCAATAAACGTCCCGCATATTTTTTCGGGACGTTTTTATTTAATGGAATAGAAAACAAACAACACACTATCTCAACCCCTCTAATTCGGAATTCGGCAAAATCCGTAATTCGCAGGAATAATTCGTAGTATATTTGTTGCACAAAACGTGACAAAAGAAGATATTTTACGCAGATACAGTGAATCGTCCAACAATTCCCTGCTAAGTAAGGAATTGGCTGGGGATGCTGCGCGTATCCGGCTCAAAGGCATTATTGGCTCCGGAGCGTCTTTCATTGCAGCTATTGCGCATCAACATAATCACAAAACCAACCTTTTAATACTTGCAGACAAAGAAGAGGCCGCTTATTTCCTGAATGATCTTGAAAATTTATTGGGTCAGGAAGGAGTATTATTTTTCCCGGCCTCCTATCGTATGCCTTATCAGCATGAAGATATTGATAATGCAAACATTCTGTTGCGTGCAGAAGTATTAAATAAGATTAATACAGGTAAAAAACATATCTGCATTGTTACCTATCCTGAAGCATTAACCGAAAAAGTTGTTACAAAAACACATCTTGCAAAAAATACATTAGATATTAAACAGGGAGAAAAACTCTCTATAGACTTTGTTGCGGATGTATTATTGGAATATGGTTTTGAGCGTGTTGATTATGTGGTGGAGCCTGGGCAATTCTCTATACGTGGAGGAATTGTTGACATATACTCGTTTGCCAATGATAATCCCTATCGTATTGAGTTTTTAGGTAATGAGGTAGATTCTATTCGCAGTTTTGATTCTATCTCTCAGTTATCCGTACAAAAGTTAGTACACTGTACAATCATCCCCAACGTTCAAACCAGGTTATTGCAGGAAAGCAGGCAAACATTTTTTGAATTTATTCCTGATAATTCAGTGGTCTGGTTCAAAGATTTTCAGCTCACAACCGAACGCATTGAAAAAGCATTTGCATTTGCTGAATCAGCCTACGATAAGCTGGATTCAATAGTTCAACAATTAGAACCCAAAGAATTATATATTGATAAAGATACATTCCAAAAACAGGTGTTGAAGTTTCCTGTTATAGAATTTGGGAATCATTTTACGCTAACACCAACACAAACTATCTCTTATAATTTTTCACCCCAACCAAGCTTTAATAAAAACTTCAATTATCTGAATGACAATCTGAAAAGCAATATTCGTAACAAGCTTACAAACATTATATTTTCAGATACAGCTAAACAAATTGAACGTTTGTACAGAATTTTTGAAGATATTTCTCCTAAGAAAATCCTCACCCCTCCTTCGACTTCGCCCATGACAGGCTTTCCCTCTCCGGTTGGAGAGGGGAGTATTGAGAATACAATTTTCACTCCAATTCTGCTGTCTATTCATGAAGGTTTTATTGATAATGATTTAAAACTGGCGTGTTATACCGATCACCAGATTTTTGACCGCTATCATCGTTTCCGTTTAAAAAACAGCTTTAATAAAAAGAATGAAGCGCTTACGCTCAAAGAGTTAAAAGGACTAAATCCGGGCGACTATATTACACATATCGACTATGGTGTAGGCCGTTATGGCGGACTTGAAACAATTGAAGTAAATGGCAAGGTACAAGAAACTATTCGCTTAGTATATAAAGATTATGATGTAGTTAATATCAGCATTCACTCATTACATCGTATTGCAAAATATTCAGGTAAAGAAGGCACAGAACCTAAGATAAACAAGCTGGGAACCAATGCCTGGGCTACGCTAAAACAGAAAACAAAGAAAAAAGTTAAAGAACTTGCATATGATTTAATACAGCTATATGCTAAACGGAAAGCCCTGAAAGGTTTTAAATTCAGTCCTGACAGCTATTTGCAAAATGAACTGGAAGCTTCTTTTATTTATGAAGATACACCCGACCAGATAAAAGCTACAGCCGATGTAAAAAAGGATATGGAAAGTGAATGGCCTATGGATCGGCTGATTTGTGGGGATGTCGGCTTTGGAAAAACAGAAGTGGCTATACGTGCTGCGTTTAAAGCTGTTTGCGACAGCAAACAGGTTGCCGTGCTTGTGCCTACCACTATTCTTGCATTGCAACACCACAAAACTTTTAAAGAACGTTTAAAAGATTTCCCGTGTAAAGTAGATTATATCAATCGTTTCAAATCTGTAAAAGAGCAAAAACAAACGCTTGAAAAATTAACAAAAGGAGAGATAGATATTTTAATTGGAACACACAGTATTGTTGGGAAAAATGTAAAATTTAAAGATTTGGGATTAGTGATTATTGATGAGGAGCAAAAGTTTGGTGTAGGTGTAAAGGATAAACTAAAAACACTGAAAACCAATATAGATACGCTTACACTTACTGCCACTCCAATTCCACGTACTTTACAATTTTCAATGATGGGTGCTCGCGACCTCTCTGTAATCAGCACTCCACCACCTAACCGCTATCCGGTACAAACAGAACTTCATACATTTAACGAAGAAATTATACGCGATGCCATAATGTTTGAAGTATCACGTGGCGGACAGATATTTTTTGTGCATAACCGGGTACAAAATATTGTGGACATTGCAGGAATGATTTCCCGCTTATGTCCTGATATAAAAATAGCTGTCGGGCATGGACAAATGGATGGGGAAAAGCTGGAAGAAATTATGATGGGCTTTGTAGAAGGTGAATACGATGTGCTGGTTGCTACAACTATTATTGAATCAGGGCTGGACATATCCAATGCAAATACAATTATTATCAATCAGGCACACATGTTTGGGTTAAGCGACCTGCATCAGATGCGTGGCCGTGTTGGACGCTCCAATAAAAAAGCATTTTGCTACCTGCTTACCACTCCTGTTTCGCTGCTCACTCCTGAAGCACGCAAACGTTTAAAAGCGATTGAAGAATTTTCTGACCTTGGAAGCGGCTTTCATATAGCCATGCGGGATTTGGATATACGTGGTGCCGGGAACCTTTTAGGTGGTGAGCAAAGCGGCTTTATTAATGAAATAGGTTTTGAAATGTATCAGAAAATTCTGGATGAGGCTATCCTGGAGCTACGCACTGAACATGAAGAGTTACGCACAACGATGGTAGGCGGAACTCATCAATATACAGGCAATGTACATACTGTTTATGTAAATGATTGTGTTATTGATACAGATATGGAAATTTTAATTCCTGATAACTATGTGAATAACATTACAGAGCGTTTGCATTTGTACCGTGAACTGAATGATGCAAAAGATGAAACGGAACTGGCAAAGTTTGAGGCAGATCTGCATGATCGCTTTGGACCGGTTCCTGCTCCTGCAATAGAGTTGATACACACCATCCGCTTACGCTGGCTGGCAATGGAAATAGGATTTGAGAAATTATTATTAAAAAATAACCGTATGTCGGGCTATTTTGTGCAGAATGCAAACTCTCCTTATTATCAAAGCGAAATTTTTACTAACATATTGAAATTTGTTCAGCAAAATCCGCGTGCTTGTAAAATGAAAGAAAGTAATGGTAAATTATCGCTTTCATTTGAAAATATAAAATCTGTTGATGATGCGATTAC
>JAHEXZ010000089.1 GCA_023251835.1 Bacteroidota bacterium
ATTTGTTTTTATGCGTTTATCTTTTAAAAGAGTACGGATAGCTTTGCCTCTCAGTATTGGACCAATTTCCTGCATTTTTTCAGTTTTCCGCATTACTTTTTTGTATATCCTCCACCAATGAAAACGCTGTTTTAAAGTGATATAATCAATATATCCGCAATAACTTATAACCGGATCTTTTGGTTTTACAAGTGCAGGCAACAAATTTTTAGTTTCAGATGTAAGAAAATTAGCGCTCCATCCGGGTATTGCATATTCATTCGGTTTTTTCTTACTCTTATAAAATGAAGTACGAAAAATAATTGCGTTTGCTATTGGGAGTGCTTTATCAAAATCGGAATTATAAAATGTAATTATTTTTTTATTGTATTGTTTTGCAAGATTATCCAGATGTTTGACTTGAATTAAAGATTCAGTATCAAATGAAAATTCGAATGGTAATAGAAAAGCTGCTGCTTCACTTGGCTCAGCCACAATCTCAAATATATTTTTCCCGGCCTGTACATAAGAATCAAAACGGCCATAATCCGGATTGGTTATATCATCTTCAGGATTTCCCCAAAAAGGGTAGAGCATTATAGTATGCGTTTTATTTTCTGGCAAATATGATTTAGCAGTATATAGTTTTAATGGCATACCTGTTTGTATTTAATTTTTTAAAATAGTCTGAAATTTTAAAAATACCTTGCCTAAAAATGAATGATTTGTTTTGTTAATGCTTTTAAAATAATTAATAATACTTTTTTTTGCTAACTGATTTTCTTCAACTTTAACAGGAGTAAGGTTTATTTTATCAGACGCTAAAGTTACATTCCATTTTTCTGAAGTGCCGCTATGAATACCTGTTCCATCAATTCCGATATTTTCAACCAATGATATACCCGGATACAAACAATAGTAGTTTTTTAAAAATGCAGACGCATACCAACGGATGGCCCAAGAGTCATTTTTGCCATTTATTTGGTCCTTCAGCATTTGTGTATAAGGATAAGAGTTATTAAAATCAAATGATTGGGTTAATGCTTTTTGTTCTAACTCATTTAATAATATTGCGCCATCTTTCTCGAAATTATCCCAGGCTCTTTTCCAGGTTGCCCAACCCCAGCAGTCAGCACCTTTTATAAAAAATGTGTCAGCTAAATTTTGCTTTACCGGGTACATATATCCTGATATGCACGCCACATCGTATGTTGATTTATATACGTTTAATGCATCATTCATAAATTGCAGAAAAAAAGGTGAAGTAATCATATCGTCTTCCAGTACTATTATTTTTCCAAATTCTGCAATAATTTTAGATACACCCTCAATCACTGATATTGAAAGTCCTTTATTCTCTATACTTTCAATAATATTTACTTTTTTACACCATTGCTTTTTACGAATTATTTTTCGCGTTTGATTAATTTTTTCAATTGTTTCAGGTGTTGCATTTTTTTTTATTCCATCGGCAAAAATAAATAGTTCAGACTCGGATGCCAATTCATTTTTCATCAGACTGGAAAGTGTTTTTTCGGTATGTTCCGGGCGATTGTATACAAATACTATAACGGGTGCTAAATTCATCAGATCATTATTTATGAATAGTATATTTAATAACCTTTAGCCAGGCTATAAAACGTTGTAAAATCAGATTATTACCAAGATAAAATTTATACATGTATTTCTTCCCTCCTCCTTGAAAGTGAAGTGCTTTGAAACGAATTAATTTACCTGATGATATTTGCTTTACAAACGCTTCTCTGTTTTTTATAACCACATTTTTAATACTTAATGAGTTCATCTCAAATCCATCTGAAACATTGATGTTATCATCAAATACGGCATTGTTTTCAATTACTGACAAGTCTTTTACTTTTCCCAGATGGTAATATTGATATTCATAGAAAGCGGTCATATCACATACTCCACCATTTAATTTGTTAGCTGCGGTAATTGCATATTTGTTTTCCAGTCTTTTGAAATAAGTTTGATTGGTATACAGTTGTTCCACAAATTCACAAAATTTAAATAACTTTTCTTTTGAAGAAAAATAACTGTATTGTGGTCCTATCTTATTACAAATTGTAAAATCAAAGTCTGAATATTTCTTAAATTCCGTTTCTACATTACAAAACAATAAAATATCTGAATCCAGGTATAAAAAATCATTTATATCATTTTGTTCAATAAATTTTTTGATAATAAACCAACGTTGAAAACAGAATAATTCATGTGTAAAATCATTGCCTGACAAGTGTTTATATAACTTGCCAAATTCATTAGCATATTCGTCATATTCATGCAGGTTAATATAATTAACGAAAGATTTTTTTTTTTTGAATGAATCAGTAATTAAAAAGATAGGGTTGTTTTCATTTAAAATATGTGCCTGGTGGAGACTAAAATTGAGATATGAATTATCCCGTTTATGAATATCTTTATGTATGAATATAATTGGGATGGGCATTCTTTATTTTTTTTCAGTTTTGGAATATTTATTGAATATGGATGATAATCACTATTTACTATATCTAACGCTTTATAAATAATAGTTCGCAATTAAGGTCACTCCATTTTGAAGTATAGGAAGGTAGTTTTCTTCCGGCTCCATGAAATGCTCCATAATCAATTGCATCGTATCCCATTCCAATTAATTTTTGAATTAGGTTGATAGTTTCTGTAATGTTATATTCTGCAGAGCAATGATGATGAAACTCAATGCTGATTTGCGGTATGGATATGTGTTTCAATTCATTCAATATGCTGTATTCTGCTCCCTCAATGTCTAGTTTTAAGTATGATACATTTTGGTATTGTTGGAGTAATTCCTCAATAGTAATGGCCTCACAATAAAAAAAGTTATCCTCTTTTGTATCCCTGTGCTGTAATGAAACTGATGACATAAAATCATTTTCACCATAATAAAGTTTTAATTTTTTGTTAGAATTGCTCAACGCTTTTTTTAAATAAGTATAATAGCTGTTTAGTTCAGGATTAGAAGACTTTTTGTTTTCAATAAACTTTTCGGCTGTAACAGTTGGATCTAATCCAATTACCTGTGTGTGTTTTTTTTTGATGAGGTCAAGTTCAAAATTTACATCATTTCCAACTCCACCTGAAATAATAGTAGAACCCGGGGGGATTAGGTCAAGGCATATTAATTTTCCTGCTATTATTTCAAGCTTATATGGATAAATCAGTGAATCGTCAGTATTTGCAATAAAAATAGCTTTTGCTGAACTGTACCCATTTGACAGTGTATCGTACACTTTTGTAGTCAAAATATTTTTTGCGAATTTTTTAAGCATAACACTGGTATATAAAATTAGCAGATTATTTTTTTCGCCAAATTGTTGTTTTATGAAACCACATTGTATAGGGCACGGGGCCAAAAATATCAATCTCTTTAGTAAATTTTTCTGACAAAATATTTTTGAAATTTTCTAAATAATAAGCTCTTTCTGTATTATCTAAAACTAATAAACCGCCTTTTTTTATTTTATTAATGGAGTGGTACACACAAGAGGGTCTTGCTCTTCCATCAACTAAAACCAAATCAAAAAAATCATCAGTGAAATCATCTATTTTAGATGCATATTTTTTAAAATTCATTTCTTTATAGCGTGCTTCATCAGAATAATAATGTAAAGGGTTACTGATTTTTGGATGGGTACTTGTTAATCCTGCTTCAGCTTGTATTAAAAAGCCTTTCCAGTGAGATGAATTATTTTTTTGAAAATAGATTTCAATATTTTTGAACCATTCAGTATCATGTTCAACTGTATAGACTTCGCAATTTTTTCTCATAAAAAAAATAGTTGAACCACCTCCACCATATTCAAATACTTTTGATTTTGGCAGAAGTGTTTTCTCTAAATATTCAATAGCCTGAAATGTAAACCAGGGAAACCCATAATCAAGCGATGTTTTGGTATCATCGAGTGTTTTTAGCCAACTCCAGAAAAACTTTCTACTATATTGTGTTTGAGGAGTGTACTTTTTATGTTCTTTGATTTGTTTGTTGAAAGTAACTAGTTGTCTAAGCATCTTGAAATTATATTTAGTAATCTGATTTTATACAGATTTTTGATACTTGTAAAGAAACTTATACTTCATCTGAATGAGGCTTCGGTGAGCTCAGCCGAACCGTTTGCAAAACTTACAAACTCATTCGCTCAGTATGTTTAACTATAAACTGATGATCTATAAAGAAATTTCCCTGGCTATCAGGTGGCAATTTCCCGGTATTATAAAAATCTCCTGCTTCAACATCAAATGAACCGGCTTCCTGTATCCAGTCAGTAATTTCACCATTTACTGTTGAAAAAAGTGTAAACCCATAACTTCCGGGCTGTAAAGGAAGATGATTCATAACAATATCAATAGAATTAGTTGTATCATTGATACTTAATACGTCATTAGTAACTTCACTGTTAAGCTGTGTGATGCGGTTTCCATACTTATCATCGATACCTACTGCAATATGAAGATTGTTGATCACAGAATTTTTTTGAAATGTTATCTGAATGCTTAAAATACTCAGATTCCCGCATTGGAAGGCTTGTAGTTGATTATTATTTTCATCTTTTAATTTCACTAATTGAAAACGAACAATACCATTACCACTCCTGTCTTTTCTATCGGCTAAATTAATAGAACTATTATCCAGAGAACCTTTTAAATAAGTACTTATTACATTACCTGTTTCGCCTATTAATTGTATTTGCCCATTCTTTAAATAGATAGCTTTATCACATAAGTTCTGAATAGCAGCCATATTATGACTTACAAATAAAACTGTTCGCCCTTCACCTGATACATCTTTCATTTTTCCAAGGCATTTTTTTTGAAATTCTGCATCACCAACAGCAAGCACTTCGTCCACAACCAGTATTTCAGGTTCTAAATGTGCTGCAACAGCAAATGCCAGGCGTACGTACATCCCTGATGAATATCGTTTTACAGGTGTGTCCAGAAATTTTTCTACTTCAGCGAAAGCAACTATTTCATCAAATTTTTTTTTAATTTCAGCCCTGTTCATTCCTAAAATAGCGCCATTTAAGAATACGTTTTCCCTGCCTGTCAGTTCCGGGTGAAAACCCGTTCCTACTTCCAGCAGGCTGGCAACCCGCCCGTTTATTATTATGCGTCCTTTGGTTGGAGTTATAATTCGGCTTAATATTTTAAGCAGGGTAGATTTTCCGGCTCCGTTCCGCCCAATAATGCCAACCCTGTCGCCTTGCTTTATTTCAAAAGAAACATTTTTCAATGCCCAAAATTCCTCCGATTTCAGGCCGGAAGGTTCTGTTACCGAATTAAAAATGTTTTTTATTTTATTGGCAAGTACGTCACGTAAAGCTGTATAACGCTCCGTATTCTGATGTTTCAGAATATAACTTTTACTGATATTTTCAACTTGTATGACAGTGGTACTCATTATATATATTAAATAACATCAGCAAATGATTTTTCCATTCTGCGGAAATACCATATTCCAACAAATAAAAATAAGATACTAACTGCAAGGGATGTAAAAAAATCAGTAAAGTGCAACGTTATATCTCCTCCCAGAATACACCACCTGAAACCATCAATCACTCCAACCATTGGGTTTAATACATATAGATATTTTAAAAATTGAGGAATATTCTCATGGTTGTATATCACATTACTGCTAAAACCAACCGGAGAAATGTATAGCCCAAACTGTATGATAAATGGAATAATATATCTGAAATCGCGGTATTTTACATTAAGTGCGGCAATAAATAAGCCTGTACCCATGGCAGTGATGGTTGCCATTAATAAAAAAAGTGGCAGTAATAAAATTTTCCAGTCAGGAATAAACTGGTAGTAGAAAAAAAGTCCAATAAGTATTATAAAAGAAATAAAAAAGTCAATAAGACTTACAATTACAGTGCTTGCCGGTACAATTAATCTGGGAAAATATACTTTGGTGAGCAGGTTAGAATTTGCAATCAGTGAATTTGCAGATTCACTAAAAGCATTGGAAAAAAATTGCCAGGGCAACATACCTGCACAAACCATAATTGCATAAGGAACACCGGAATCGCTCGGAAAATTGCCAAGTTTATTAAAAACTAAGGTAAAAACAACAATTGTAATGAATGGCCGTAATATACTCCACAGAATTCCTATTACGGTTTGTTTGTACCTAACCAGTATATCACGCCATGCCAAAAAGTAGAAAAGCCCCCGGTAATTCCAGAGGTCTTTCCAATAATTGCTGTTTTCGGTACCAGGTTCTATTATTATTAATGGCCTGCTCAAATTTGATTATAAAATTTAATTTGAAGAATTTGACAATTTACTTTATTTTATTTCGCAATACTTACCGCTCTTGTTTCACGAATTACTGTGATTTTTACCTGTCCCGGGTAAGTCATTTCAGTTTGAATCCGTTGTGAAATATCAAATGAAAGTACTTCCGCCTCTTTGTCGGTTACTTTATCGCAGGCTACTAACACACGCAATTCACGTCCAGCCTGTATAGCATATGTTTTTTCAACACCAGGATATGATAAAGCCAAAGCTTCCAGATCTTTTAATCGTTTGATATATTGTTCAACAACTTCACGTCTTGCACCTGGGCGAGCACCGGAAATAGCATCGCATACCTGAACAATAGGGGAGATGAGCGTTGTCATTTCAATCTCATCGTGATGTGCCCCTATCGCATTACATACTTCCGGTTTCTCTTTGTATTTTTCTGCCAGTTGCATACCCAATATGGCGTGAGGAATTTCCGGGGAGTCATCAGGTACTTTTCCTATATCGTGCAGTAGGCCGGCTCGTTTTGCAAGTTTTACATTTAAGCCAAGCTCTGCAGCCATAATAGCACAGAGGTTTGCTACTTCACGGGAGTGCTGCAATAAGTTTTGTCCGTAAGAAGAACGGTATTTCATACGACCTACCATACGTATTAATTCAGGATGTAAGCCATGAATACCTAAATCAATAGTGGTACGTTTACCGGTTTCTATAATTTCCTCTTCGATTTGTTTTTTTACCTTGTCTACAATTTCTTCAATACGTGCAGGATGGATACGTCCGTCAGTTACTAACTGGTGTAATGCCAGGCGGGCAATTTCCCTGCGGATTGGGTCAAATCCTGATAGTATAACAGCTCCGGGTGTGTCATCCACAATAATTTCGACACCGGTAGCGGCTTCCAGAGCACGGATATTACGCCCTTCACGACCAATGATGCGGCCTTTGATTTCATCATTTTCAATATTAAATACGGAAACTGAATTGTCAATAGCATGTTCCGTTGCAACACGTTGAATGGTTTGAATCACCACTTTTTTAGCTTCCTGATTAGCAGAAATACGAGCTTCTTCTACAATGTCTTTAATGTGTGCCATAGCAGCTGTTTTTGCTTCGGCTTTCATAGATTCAATCAGTTGAGCTTTCGCTTCTTCTGCTTTCATGCTGCTCAACACTTCCAGTTGCTCCACCTGTTTGCGGTGAAATTTGTCAACATCCTGTTGTTTGGCGTTAACCAACTCTAACTGATGCGTTAAATTTTTTCTAACAGCATCTAATTCAGTATCTTTTCTTTGGATATTTTCCTGTTTTTGTGATAAGGATTGTTCTTTCTGCTTGGTACGTGCTTCTGCCTGCTGAATATGCTGGTTCTTTTCATTAATAGCCTTTTCATGTTCGGTCTTCAATTGTAAAAACTTCTCTTTTGCCTGTAAAATTTTGTCGGTTTTGATCACTTCTGCTTTGGCTTCAGCATCTTTAATAATAGTGGCTGCTTTCCCTTCATTCGATTTTTTAATGATGAAAAATGTGATTAGCGCCCCTACCACCAATCCAACCAGGGCAGCTATAATAACTATTAAGTTCATAATTTCATAAAGTATTTAAATGGTTGATAATAAAATATATCCCGGCTTTACCTTTTTTCAGGTTCAAAGATAAAACTAAGGGAATCGTTAAAAACCGGGGCTTGAAGTTTTTGTTTACAGATAGTTGTTAACAAATCTGTTTTTTAAAAGGCATTATTCTCTTTTTGAAGATAATCTGAAACAAATAAATTGAGCTGTTGGAGTTCTTTTCCCAGCTCAGGGGCATTTTTATGGATATTTTGTTCATTAACCAATAAGTTAAGTGCAGTCATTGCCAGTAAATCCTGTTTATCGCGCACCGAATAGTTTTGTTCAAATTCCTTAATTTTATCATTGATTAGTTGGGCTGCTTTTAATACTTGTTCTTCCTCTTCCTGTTTAACAGTTAAAGGATAAACACGACCGGCAATTAAAACTTTCAATGCTGCTTCTGCCATTTTTATTCGTTTCAAGTTTCAAGTTAAAGGTTTCAAGTTATTACAAACTTGAAACTCGGAACCTGAAACTTTAATTTTTTATTTCAAAAGAGTAATGCAATTATCTATCTCCTGCACCAGCTCATTAATTTTAAGTTTCGCATCCGAAACTAACCTGTTTTGTTCTTCGTTGTTGTTTTTTATTAATTCCTGATTACTATTTTGTAATGCTTCAATCGTTTTTTTTTGCTCTTCAATTATTTTTTGTAACTCTTTGTTATCTGAATTCAGTTGTTCATTATCTCTTTTTAAAGATTGATGCAAATTTACCAATTTTTCAATTTTAGTTTTTAAATCGGTGATGGATAAACTTAATTCGTTCATAATCAGCAGCTAAAACAATTGATTTATTTTTTACAAAGATAGGAATTACACATTAATTATAAAAGGTTTTTCTATACAGCCCTTTAAAATTTATTCATTACTTCTATCACTTTCAAAACATCCTCTTCTGTATGAAAATAAGAAATTGGTAAACTGAGCGTTGTTTGATGGATTTCTTCTGCAATGGGAGTTGGCTGGTTATCTAATATTCCTAACATCGCTTTTTGTTTATTGGGAGCTACAGGATAGTGAATATCGGTTTTAATTTCATTTTTTAACAAATAATCCTTTAATGCATCACGTTTGGGGTGACGTATATTAAAGATATGGTAAATATCGTCATAATCACTATGAATAACAGGTTTTATAAAATCAGGTTTTAAATATTGTAAATAAAGAGCTGCTAATTTACGTTTGTGACTGTTTATCTTATCCAATTGTTTTAATTTAACAGAAAGAAAGGCTGCTTGTATTTCATCTAACCGTGAGTTAAAGCCAACAGCTTCATTATAGTATTTTGTCTTAGAACCATAATTGCGTAATATTTTAATTGTTTCTGCCAATTGTTCATCATTAGTGGTCATGGCTCCGGCATCAGCAACAGCACCTAAATTTTTTGTCGGGTAAAAGCTAAATGCTCCAAAATCGCCCCAATTACCGGCTTTTTTCTTTTTATAGGTAGCTCCATGAGCCTGAGCACAGTCTTCAATTATTTTTAAATTGTATTTTTTTGCAATAGCAGTGATGATATCCATTTCGCACATTTTACCATATAAATGTACTACCATTATAGCCCGTGTTTTTGAAGTAATCTTCTCTTCAATTTTTTTTGCGTCAATATTATAAGTGGTAATATCCGGTTCAACTAAAATCGGTTGCAGGTTATTATGAACAATAGACAGAATGGTTGCTATATAAGTATTGGAAGGCACAATAACCTCAGTTCCTTTTTCAAAATTAAATGCCCGCAATGCCAATATTAATGCATCCAGACCGTTAGCCAGTCCTACACAGTATCTGGTATTGCAATATACGGCAAATTCATTTTCAAAAGATTGTACTTTACTACCTAAAATATACCAACCACTTTCAAGCGTTTGTTTGAAAGTTTTTTCATATTCTTCAAAAAATGGCTTATTTAACTTTCCTAAATTTTCGTATTCAATCATTTTATATAGGATTCATGTATATAATCAGCGGCATCAAAATATTCAGAAGCAAAAACCATTAATATTGCATCGGGTGTAAAATTAAACATCGAGTGCCAGTCATTTGGTTCAAGTATTAAACATTTGTTGGGGAAGTTTAATTCAACTATTTCCTCTTTTTTTCCATCATTATTATAAATAGAACAAGAACCTTTTATACAAATGGCAGCCTGTATGGTTTTATGGTGACGGTGTCCTCCACGTTTTGAATCATCAACACCGTATATGTAAAACACACGTTTGATTTCAAAGGGAAGTATTTTTTCTATAACGGTTAAATTGCCCCTTTTATCAGTAAAAGTTTTTAAATCAAGAATATATGCCATTTATTATAAAATGAAAGGTGAAAGTTAACAATTTTACAGTAAACAAAGCTATAGTGTAAAATATAATCAGATAGTTTTCTGTAATTTTGCAGGATGTTAAATCGTTTTTTTTTATCTCTTTTACTGATGCTAATATACAGTATCAGTATTTTTGCCCAAACCACCTATCCAACTGATTGTTTCCGTTGCCCTATTGATACTACTATATGTCTGGCAGGTAATTTTGGAGAAATACGTCCCAATCATTTACATGCAGGGTTTGATATAAAAACCAATAACCGTGAAGGTATGCCCATATACGCAGCTGCAGACGGTTTTATTTCACGAATAAAAATCAGCCCTTATGGCTATGGTAAAGCTCTTTATATTGACCATCCGAATGGCTATACTACTGTTTATGCACATTTGCAAAGTTTCTATGGTGCTATAGGTGATTTTACAAGAAGTATACAAACAAGTAAAGAAACATTTGAAATTGATACATTACTTTCTGCCCCTGTGATTTCAGTAAAAAAAGGCGATTTAATTGGTTTATCCGGTAACACGGGTGGCTCTATGGGGCCGCACCTGCATTTTGAGATAAGAAATACTAAAACTGAAATACCCATTAATCCCTACTGTTTTGGTTATACTGTGAAGGATAATGTAAAACCCGTAATCACCGGAATTGCTGTTTACCCGATAGGGGAGGAGTCTGCTCTCAACGGAAAAAATTCCATAAAAAAGATAAAACCAGTTTATTCTAAAGGAAATTATTCATTTAAAAAATCGGATACCATTACTGTAAATGGTAATATTGGTTTCGGTATAGATTGTTATGATACAGAAACAGGCTCCGACAATCAAAATGGTGTATTTTCGATAGAATTGCAATCAGGCGGAAAGCGTATTTACTATCACGAACTGGAAAAATTTACTTTTGAAAATGCGAGGTTTGTGAATACACATATTGATTTCTCTGAAAAACAAAAGCACAATGATAAAATACAAAAATGTTTTCTTTCAAAAAATAACCAGTTAGGCATCTATAAAGATGTTATTAATAATGGTGTTCTTAGTTTTAATGACGACTCTATTCATTGGATCAGATATATAATAAGAGACTATGCCGGTAATACAACTGAATTAATGCTAAAAGTTAAAAGTACGTCAAAAAGTAAACCTAAAAAAACTGTTTCCGGCATACAGCCATTGATTTTTGATTGTTTTAAAGAAAATCAATATAAAAAAGAAGATATGGAATTAACTATTCCTTCCTATGCATTATATGATGATTTAAAATTTAACTATTATAGATCCCCAGGAAAAAAAGGCACTTATTCTATGATACATCATATTCAGGACAAAGAAACAGCATTACAGAAAGCGGTTATATTAAGTATCAAGCCGGAGAATCTGCCTGAACCATTGCAAAGTAAGGCAACGATTGTATCTGTAGATGGTAAAGGGATACAAAATTATGAAGGTGGGGCTTTTATAAATGGATGGGTAAAAACTCAGGTAAAAACATTTGGTAATTTTACAATAGCCGTTGATACTATTCCACCTAAATTAAAGCCTGCTTTTGTGGTAAAAGATAAAGCTAACGTTGATTTACGGAATGCAAAAATAATAGGGATAAAAGCAACTGACCAGCTTTCGGGAATAAAAAAATACCGTGCAACCATTGATGGTAAATGGGTATTATGTGAGTATGAGGCTAAACAAGACCTGTTGTTTTATACTTTTGATAACACAATACCAAAAGGCCGCCATACATTTGCTATTGAAGCAACTGATGATAAAAATAATGTAGCCCGTTGGAGTTGTGAATTTATAAGATAGATTTGATGGAATAGATGAGATACCTGTTTAACATACTTTTTCTTTTGTTCACACTATATGTGAAGGCGCAACAAGATACCGATCCTTTTGATAAATATGGCCCTCCGGGTGAAGTATATACCAATCTGAAAGATGCTTTGAAGGATGCAAATAAAGTTTATAAACTTAAAATAGAAAATCAACCATTTGATCCTAAATTGTTGCCGAAAATAGGTAACCTATTGCAATTACAGGTTCTGGAATTAAATAGTAATGAGCTAACTCAGCTGCCTATAGAATTTAAAAATCTTAAAAACTTAGTTTATTTCGCTTCTATTGGAAATGCGTTAACATCTTTACCTAAAGATTTTGGCACTATTGCCGAGCTGATGGAACTTCGTCTGCACAGTACAAAGTTGGACTCATTACCTTCGGAAATAGCTTATTTGGGCCGCTTGAGAACACTGGAAATACAAAATAATATGGCTGATACGCTGCATTTACCAGCTACTATTGGATATTTATCCAGCTTAAACAGCTTGTTGGTGTTTAATACCATTATGGATACGCTGCCAGCGTCTTTGGGGGACTTAAAAAAGCTAAAAGACCTTACCCTGGTAATGTGTGGGTTGAAAAAAATTCCATCAGCTGTCGGTAAACTTAGCACACTGGAACAACTAACTGTTGATAATAACGATATACAGGAGTTACCTGCCGGTATTTATAAACTAAAAAAACTGAAATATTTATCATTAAAAAGCAATAAACTTTCTCATATTTCTGATTCTGTTTGTCTGCTGAAAGACTTGGAAGTTCTGGATTTGAGAGGAAATAATTTCAGGAAATACGATGTGGAAATTATGCAGGCGTTGTTGCCGAAATGCAGAATACTTTATTGAGTTGGAGAATTAGAGAATTGGAGGATTAGAGAATTGGAGAATTGGAGATGAATAAATTTAGAATTAAGGATTGAAAATTTAAAAATTGGCAACTGATAGCTATCGGAGTTAGAGGTTTATTATTCGTTATTCGTATTAATTCGTAGTTGTTTTCTCTTCTTTTTTCTTTTCGGATTTTCTTTTTCTTCCGGTTTATCATAATCCAAAGCCCCCCCCCAATAACCCATTTGGCGCAATATCCAGGCTTGACGTCTTTGTATATAAGCACTTGGTTTAGCCGCTGAAAAACGTCTTGGATTAGGTAAAACAGCAGCAATCAGAGCTGCTTCAGGTTTACTCAGGTATTTAGCATCTTTATTAAAAAAAGTTTTGGAAGCAGCCTGTGCACCATAAATGCCGTCACCCATTTCAATAACATTGAGATATACTTCCATAATGCGTTGCTTGCTCCAAAAGGTTTCTATAAGAAAAACAAAATATACTTCAAAACCTTTGCGAATCCAACTCCGGCCAGGCCATAGAAAGACATTTTTTGCGGTTTGCTGGCTGATGGTGCTGGCTCCATGCTGGCGTTTATGTGTGGCATTGTATTCCACAGCTTTATCAATGGCTTCAAAGTCGATTCCATAATGGTTAAGAAAATTTTGGTCTTCAGAACAAACAACAGCCAGTTGCAGGTTGGGCGATATCTTTTCAAAAGGTACCCAGTTTTTTTTCAATCTCATTTCTGTTCCATCTATTTTTTGTTCAACACATCTTATTAACATCAGAGGAGTAATAGGTACAGGAACCCAGCGGAACAAAATAACAGAGGTAATACTTACAATAAAAAACCACATTGCAGCTTTCCAGGTGAAACGCCAAAGCTTTTTTAAAAATTCTTTCACGTTGGATTTTTAAGTGGTTTTAGTTTTGTTGCAAAAATAATAGAAAAAAGGAAGATATATAAGGGTATTTATACTGTAATAAATTGAATTTTCAAATCAAAATGGAACAATATTCATTATTACTGTCATTTCTCTTCGATGCAATAGGAAGAGAAATCTTTGGAATCAATTGACAAGATTTCTCACTTATTAGACAGCAGAATCTATACGCTGATAGTCAAACGTAAAAATATGTTATACCGAAACAATTTGGGTTTCCGAAAATTTAAAGCCCCGCACGTGCGGGATTCGGCATAACTGATAGTACGTCATCTTTACATTCGTAAATCTGACTACTCTCAGTATAATGTAACAAAGTTGAGAACTGTGAGGAAGAAAAGTTTCCAATTGTTAAAGAACTTTAAACAGGTGCTGAACAGTGTTTCGTTTGCCGTTTTTTTGTGTATCTTTGCAGCATAAAAATCATATGGGGCCGTCCGGTTTTGACAGCGAGTGCGATTTTTATGTAAGCATGTGGTGCGTTGTTAATATGGCACCTTAATACTAATTTTCAAAATTTTAACTGGCGAGTATAACTACGCTATGGCTGCTTAATACCAAGTATTAAGTGCCTTTGTTTCCGAAGGAGCTCCGCTCTTCTGCGCCTTCACCGAAACATTATAAAAGAGGGGATAGTCCCGAAAGGCTTCGATTCGGGGTGAGATAAAGAAGCTAAGTAAGTCTTATGGCCTGTGAACCTGCCTAAACTTATCGAAAATCAAAAGTTCGCTAAACATGTAGAAAGCATATTGATTCCTTGTTTGGACGAGGGTTCGAATCCCTCCGGCTCCACCTACACAAAACCCCTTGAAAGCATTTGCTAACAAGGGGTTTAAGGTTTTAGTAAGACTGCGTGTGTTTCCAAAAGTCGGGAAATAGAGTCGGGAATTTACTCAGAATCACTGTGATTATCTATGTCTTTTTCCTTGTCTTTTTCGTCCTTGTCCTTATTAAAAACACCAAAGCCTTTTTGAGCATCTTTTTTTACTACATCCTTGTCATTATAGTTTGTTACTATTACTGATGTGTTTTTATGCCCCGTTAATGCAATTGCTGCAGCACCATATTTTTTGTATGCACTTGTGATAAAAGTTTTTCTTAAATTTTTAAACTTAATATCTTTCCCTGTATTTAACAGACCATAATAGTGACTAAATCCCTGACTAAGTTCTCTAGCTATTTGTAACCTCTTTTCTCTTTCTGGAGCAAAAAGATATTCATCTGTACCTTTCTTTGTAGCATAGCCCATTTCTATTAATAAGGCGCCCAATTCTTCAGTAATTGAAAATTCCTTGATTATATTATCTTTTTCGCTTACTAAATGACCTTTTGCCCGACTTTCTTTAAAATGTATAACCTTTATATCATTGAAACTTCCATTTTCATTAAGAGAAATTCCTGACCATTTTAACTTATTCACTTCTTCGCCTCTTCCTCCAGTGTATAATCCCAGTAAAAAACCATGAATTAACCATGTCCTATATATATTTAAAGTATACGGTTTACTTCTGCGATTTACTGTTTTAAAACCATTTTCAATAGTAGTTATTTTCAATAGTTTCAAAAACTCATCTTCTTGAATTGATAAATTCTTATTAGTTACTATAAGTTTTTCAACTCCCAGAAACGGATTTTGATAATTTAATCTGAATTTATTGATTACATGAGAAGTGAAACCACGGTAACTGGCCATGGCATTATTATAGGATTTATTTGCATATTTTTTCTTTGTTAATAAATAATCATGAACCAAGCCAACCATGTCGTCATTAACCTCTGTAAACTTCAGAATATCACAATCAATGTTATTAAATTCTAATGCTTCCTTGTATATTTTAAGAAATGAATCGAAATGTTGTATACCTCTTGAACTTCTGTCTTTATGTTTATGTAACGGCACATCAATATTATTAAGAAAACCCATATAGTATGCAAAACACTCAATTAATAAAGTGGGTGTTTGAGTTTCCTTTTTTATTTTCATTTTTTGAAATGAGTTCATTTTTAGTTCTTCTTTAAATGATTTAAATAAACTAAATGCAGTAACAAAATCTTTTGTGTCAAAAGTTCTTGTTTTGACCTTTCTTTTTGTATCAGGTATATGAATCATTGCTTTATATACTAATAAATTGCATTTGCATTTTATAACAGAGTCGCTTGAATAATGCTTGTGACAAGCATTACAGTATAAGAAAAGACCTTTTGGGCGTTCCTTTTTAGGTAATTTTAAGTTTTGCATATTCATTTTCTTATTTTATTTATAAATGTTTATAATTGAATTTATGTAAGTTATTCGGAGATGTTTAAACTGTTTATTATTACCATTTCTCACTCTTTATATCTGACCATTTGAAATTTAAAAGTTCTTGTTTTCTCGCTCCACATAGAATAGCCAACAAATAAGCATCTTTGAGCCAAGGTCTATATAGATTAATTTTTCTGTTCAAAGATTGAAGTAGTCCATTCTCAGGAGTTACAACATCCAACAGTTTGAAAAATTCCTCCCTAGTTATTACGATATCATTGTGGACAAGAGAAACTTTATTACCACAACAACAGGGAGGAGAATTTTGATTATTTGTATCGGCTATGTAATATCTCGAAGGTTTCACTGAATAGTGCCCTAGTTTATTTTGATTTTTCATGATTTTAGTTTTTTATAAATATTAATTTTTCATTTTCTTTATTATATAGCAATTCGTTTTTCGAATATATCTTACGCTGCTTTTTTATGTGATTTATATTTATTCAAATAATCGTTGACTATTGTATTTTTAGGTTTATAGGATTTACCAACAACCAATGGAGTTTCCTGTAGCATATTTAAAGCTGGAATATTTCCATCTTTATAAAGTCTATAAGCTGATTCCCATATTTTTCCGAATTTTCTTTTCAACTTATTAATAAAAGGTCTTTCAAAAACTTCTATAAAAGCAGTCTCAAAAACAAATTCATTTTTTCCATGTTTAATAATAAGTACATCGTTTTCGATGCACCATTTCCGAACCGCTCTCAAATCTTTATAATTGAGCGTTGCTTTTAATTCATTAATTGCTATTTTTTTCATTTGTACATTTATTTGTAAATGTTTAAAATGGAATTTATGTAAACTATTCGGAGGTGTCTAAACTGCATATTTTTGCCATTCTCCAATTGTTTATAATAATGCTTAAAAGACTTAACAAGCAAAGCGGCCATACTATCTCTATTCATGCTTTCTTCTGGAGCAAGAATATATTTATCCTTCCCTTTATTTTCAAAATATCCTAAATCAATGAGTTTTGAGCTAAATTCTAATGAAATAGGGCATTTACGAATTGCTTTGCCAGAACGATAATGAATAAAAGATAATTCAACATTAGTGCTACTCTTTATGTCAGACCACTTTAAATTTAAAAGCTCTAAGGTTCTTGCGCCACACAAAATGGCCAGCCAATAAGCATCTTTGAGCCAGGGTTTATAGAGATTGGTTTTACTTTTCAACGTTTGTTGTATGCCATTCTCAGGAGTTACAATATTTAGCAGATTGTAAAATTCATCAATATCTATTAGTATGTTTTTTTGAATAATTGACATCTTAGGAACATCTGAAAAGGGATTCCGATAGTTCAAATGATTAATTTGAATAATATGACCAGTAAATTTTTTTAAAAACGCGAAAAATTTATTGAGTGAGAGATTTGAATAATTTTTAACATTTGCTAAGTACTCATACACATAATCAATCAATTCATCATTTACATCTGTAAAATTCAACTTTCCAACTTCCACATTTTTTATTTTCAATGCTTCAATATAATATTGTAGGAACCTATCACATTCCATTATATACGCTTTACTTATTGTCTTATTCAATAAATCATTGTTGTTTAAGTATGCTAAATAGGAAGTCATACAATCAGTTAACAATAAGGGTTGTTTCGAATCTAATTTTTTCATAATTTTTAGTTTTTTACAAACATTAATTTTTAGTTTTATTTATATAGAACTGTTCGTTGACTGGTCAATAAAAGGTCTTTCAAAAACTTCTATAAAAGCAGTCTCAAAAACAAATTCATTTTTTCCATGTTTAATAATAAGTACATCGTTTTTAATGCACCATTTACGAATCGGCCTCAAATCATTATATTTGAGCCATGTTTTTAATTCCTCAATCGCTAGTTTTTTCATTTTCATAATTTTAAAAAAGTTTAAAATTTGTTTGTTTCCATATATACTATAGGTCAGCGATAACAATAAAAAGAATTAGAATTTTAGTCTGATTATCAGGCTATTAATTTCAATAGCCTGATAATCGACCTTTTAAAATGCTAATTGGAAGGATATTATGGAAAAAAACCAGGACCTAATACCTCAGTTCTTTTGACCAGTTCGATAATATTATAGGCTATGTCTTTTCCTGTTGATTCCAAATTCAATTTTCTACCACCAAAGCTGTCGATGTTTTGCAATCCTTCTAAATCGAACAAATGAATAAACTCATCAAGAGTTAAATAAAAGAAGTCAACTACGGCTGCAACTGTTCCTTGTTCCTCATTAGCTCCTTTGCACATTGGATTTCCATTCCGTTCCATTAAATACCATTCATCAAAGCAGACGAGTTCCTGAAACACCCACTCATGATATTTTACTTTGTATGATGTATGTATTTTTTCTTCTAAAGCGACCAGATTTACGATTCCGTATAATCCATATTCTGGATGCTTTTGTAATGTTTGGAGGCGTCTGGCAAACTTGAGTAAACGTTCTGTGTATTTTTTATTTGTTTCCATTTTGTTTTTGTTTTTTAGGTTTAGTTATAAAGATGTTTGTTTAAATGTGTTGTTATTAATCTGCACCAAAGCCCATTTGGGACTTGCCCCTCATTTCTACTTGGAGTATCCAAGGGGCTAAATTCACCGCCCCTTGAATAGTATTCTGCATGTATGCCATTGCAATACAGAAAGTCCCAATATGCTTCTGATATTAACCCCTCAAAAGTTCGTCTTTGCAGGTTAAATTTGTCATTGTCATTACTCATTGTTTCTGTTTGAAAAGTTATCTCGGTGTAATGCATCCCCTGTAATAAATGAGAAGGCTTTTTTTGCATCTTGAATGGCTGCAATACATTCCTCTTCATTGCCATACATCTCTTTGAAAATGTTATACAATTGAACATCAAACAATGTGTTTGGTTGTTTCCTTTTTGTTTTCATAATTTTTAAATTTTAATTTGGTCCCTGACCAGTTTGGAATATTTGAAAAATTAATTTTGGTACACATTAAAATTGTTAAGGCAAAACAATCCCATGAACCTTAAAAAGGTCCCTTGTTCTATTGCACTAAAATTTTAGGATTTAACTTGCTTTAGGAAATTCAAGCATTTTGATTTCAGGGATTGCAGCTCCAGCAATGCCTCTTATTGAGCCATAGAAATCAACAGAATTGGACAGGATTCTTTCAAGAACTTTTTCTCTTTGTTTCCAAAGATTGTGCATTTTCAGTTTCTCGCTTTGATGCGAATCCTGGATTGCTTTGAATCCTTCAATGATAGATTCAAACACGTTCTTAAAATCTTCGGAGGTAAGATAACCGTAAAGCAATTCCATCTTCGATTCTCTACCTTGTTGCGTCACAGCAACAGATTGAAGTTTTAAAAGCCCGTATCGCAATACAAGTGAAAGTTCTTTAACATCATTAAAGCCACAAACCCAAACGCCATCAACAATGCCATACCGTTGTATTTCTTTTGGGAGGGCATTCGTTACAAGCACAAGAATATCCGCTTTTGTATTGATGTTATCTTGCTTAAATTTTTTTACCCATTCATTTGACCAGTGTTGAGTTCTTTTTGATTCATAATAAATTTTTCCAGACTCAGCGCCAGCCTGCGTTCTCACGACCTGAAGAATATCCGCAGCATTGGCTCCCTTTTTTGACTGAGTGATTTCATCATGAGGATGAAACTCTTTGAGCATATCAATAATTTCAAGCTCTTGGATTTCTCCCTGGAGTTGCATTGACCCCTGTTCAGCCTTTCTTCTTGCTTCGTCCAACTTGTTTTTTAAATCCTCAATCACCTTTTCTCGTTCGCGTAATTTTAAAAAACTCTCTTGTTGCACTTGCTCTTTGATTGATGAGCGGGCTTGTTCTAAACGCTGAGTAAGCTCTTTTTCTTTTTCCAGAATTATTCTGGTTTCAGCTTCCCCCATCTCACGCTTAACTCGTTCCAGTTGGGCTTTAGTTCCATTTAGCTCTTTTAGTTGAGTAGATTTTTTCATCAACTCATTCTCTAGTTCTTGAAGCTGTTGCGTTTTTTCTTCGTTGACTTCCTTAGTAATAT
>JAHEXZ010000011.1 GCA_023251835.1 Bacteroidota bacterium
ATAATTCATAAATGCTTAATTATTATTGGTCTTAAAATTAAAGGAACCAATGCATTGAAAAACAGAGCAATACAGATTGTGTCATTGGCAGCCTGTCGAAATATATGCGTAAGCTTGGAAATATTCATTCTGTAAATTTTTTTAATAAAATTTAAACAGTTCCAGAATATTTACTAAATTTAATTGATTTGCAACCCCGATAAGAAAAAAATGAAGCAAAGATTAATTTACTTTATAACTTACTTAACTGTAATAACCAAAATTACCCTTTCTCAAAACCCGGGTGACTCTCTTTTTAATACTTCCGTAGTTCATGACATCAACATCGTGTTTTCTCAGCCCGGTTGGTGGGATTCACTGATGCATTATAAGCAGCATGCGGATTCCTTTAACCTGAGTACACAACCCATGATGGGTGATATAATTATTGATGGAACTTTAATCGATTCCATTGGTGTTAAACTCAAAGGTAATTCAAGCTATGGTTATCCGGGTCAGAAAAAATCCATCAAAATAGAATTTAATGAATATGTGTCAGGAAAAAAATATGATGGCCTTAAAACTATTATTCTAAATAATAATACTCTTGACCCAACAATGATGCGTGAAAAACTTGCACTCGATTTTTTAAATAAAAAAGGATTGGCTGCTCCTCGGTGCACCTATGCTAAAGTGAGTTACAACGGGCAATATGTGGGTTTATATAAGCTGGTTGAATCTATCGATAAAACGTTTTTGAAAACACACTATGGAAACAAAGGCGGGAATCTTTTTAAAGGAGATCCTGGCGGGTCATTAGGGTGGATTGACAATAATCCTTCCTCTTATTATGCCTCTTACGAGCTTCATACAAACACTACTGCAAATGACTGGAGTGATTTGGTAAATTTTATTGATAAGGTTAATAACACACCCGTTTCCGAATTTTATGATACACTGGAAAACAATCTGAATACCAATTCTTTTATTGGACAATGGGCTGCCAGGAATCTTTTTGTTGACCTGGATGCATATTTTCATGCTCCTCATAATTATTATTTATATCACAACACCGCTACAAATAAATTTGAATGGAACACATGGGATGTAAGTGTTTCTTTTGGGTTCTACCCATTCTGGTCTGAGGATTCTACAGTAAACACAGATATATTGATGTCAAATGGAGGCCAATTAACACAACGGATGCTTGACAATAGCACTTATAAAACACAATATCTGAATACAATCTGTGAATATCTCGATTACTTTAACGATTCAGTTTTGTTCCAGCAAATTGATAGCATAGCAGCAGTTATCTATCCATACTTTGTTGCTGAGCCTGATTCCAATCAGATGTTTCAGGAGGGGATGTTTTATGCAACAATAGATACAATGACCATCCCTACCGGGATTGGAGATATTCCTGGTTTAAAAAGGTTCATTGTCAACCGAAGAAATAATGTGCTTAACCAGCTTGCTGCAATTCCATTTACCTGTACTAACGGAATAAGCGAAATTAAAAATTCTTACAGAGGGATTTTGGTATATCCTAACCCATTTTCAAGTGAAACAACTTTAAGGGTAAATGCTGATTTAAAAAATGCAACCTTCACCATCTGCAATACACTTGGACAACAGGTTAAACAAATCACAAATTGCCAGGGCTCTAAAGTAAAAATAGAGCGAGGTAATCTACAAAGTGGAATGTACTATGTTCAGCTTATACAGGATAACAAAATAATAGCTACTACTAAATTAGTAATCACGGATTAGATGAAAAAACACCCTGGCTATTATTGTGGCAGGCAAAAATAAATGGTATAAAATGCAAGGTAATAAGTTCAACTGGTTATTGTTAATGCTTTTATTAGTTTTGAACAAAGCTACTATAGTGGCTCAATGCGCTATGTGTAAATCTACCGTTGAAAGCGATCTGGCGAACGGCAGTTCTATGGCCAAAGGCTTGAATACAGCCATTCTCTACCTGATGGCAATACCCTATATCATTTTAATCTCAGGAACCTATTTCTTTTTTAAAAAACAGATTGATGCTAAAATAAAAACATGGCGTAATAAGTACTTCCCGGTTAACAAATAGCCGTTTTAAAATAGCCCCTTTTAAATGAAGTATAATTTTTATACATAAACTCTTTGCATTAAAAAATAAAATTCCCTACTTTCGATTAATGACAAATTGATTTTGACTTAACAATTTGACTTTGTTTTGAAAAGCTACCTTAGAATATTACTGCTCTTAATCGCCCTACATTGCTCTATTACTATAGGAAGTGCTCAGGTAATGGTCAATGAGTTTTCTTGCTCAAATATTTATCTTGGGGATAATTTTGGTGAAACCCCCGACTGGATAGAACTATACAATGCCGGTAGTACATCGGTTTCTTTAGCAGGGTGTCATTTAAGCGATAAAATCAGTAATCCAATAAAATGGGCTATTCCTGCCGGTATTTCAATTCCCGCCAATGGTTATTTAATTATATGGGCTTCTGGTAAAGATACTGTTATAGGAACTAACATACACTCGGGTATAAAATTTACCCAAACTAAACCCGAAGCACTTGTATTCTCTGATATTAGCGGTACTATCATTGATTCTATGACCTTGAACCCAACACAAACAAGTCATTCGAGGGGGCGTACAACTGATGGTGCTGCCCAATGGGGGGTGTTTACAACGCCAACGCCCGGTACATCCAATACAGGTGCAAAATTAGAATACGCTACACGCCCTGCCATGAGTATCTCTGCCGGGTTTTATTCTTCTTCACAAACCATTACAATAACCCCGTCCGGTGGTGGTTTTACTACTTATTATACTACCGATGGATCTGTGCCAACAACAAGCTCCACAGTATATTCTACCCCAATTACTATAGCAACTACAACTGTAATAAGGGCCAGAACATTCAGCTCAAACCCTTCTGTGCCTGCAAGTTTTGTGGAGAGCAATACGTATTTCATTAATGTTAATCATACAGTGGCTGTGGCATCTGTATTCGGTGATGAAGTGGATGACCTGTTAAATGGCAATTATATAGATGCCGAAACAGGTTTGGAATACTTTGACAAAAACAAAATACAGGTAGCTGAAACAACGGGTGAAACAAATAAACATGGAAATGATTCATGGGCCTATGACCAACGAGGATTTGATTTTGTTTCTAAAGATGAGATGGGATACAACTATGCATTAAATTATAAAGTGTTTGAAAATAAGCCCCGACAATCATTTCAGAGAATCATATTTAAAGCAGCCGCAAATGATAATTACCCTTTTGAAACCGGAGGTGCTCATATTCGGGATGCTTATGCTCACACCCTGGCACAGCGCGGCAATTTAAATATAGATGCCCGCACCTGGGCTACTGCTGTTGTTTATGTGAACGGTCAGTATTGGGGAGTATATGATGTGCGTGAAAAAGTGGACGACAGTGATTTTACAGACTACTATTATAATCAACCGGAAGACCAATTACAGTTTTTGCAAACATGGGGTGCAACATGGAGTGCATACGGAGGAACCCAGGCACAAACCGATTGGGATGCCCTCAGAAACTATATTACATCAAATAACATGGCTGTACAAGCCAACTATGATTATGTCGACAATCTGTTCAATGTAAAAAGTTTTATCGATTATTTCGTTTTTAATTCCTGGCTGGTTACTTCTGATTGGCTCAACTGGAATACTGCCTGGTGGAGGGGGTTAAATCCTCAGGGTGATAAAAAGAAATGGCGCTACACATTGTGGGATTTGGATGCAATTATGGGACACTATATTAATTATACAGGTATCCCCGACCCAACTCCTAATGCCGATCCTTGTAATGTAGAAGGTTTACCTGATCCGGGTGGGCAAGGCCATACACAAATATTGAACGCTTTAATGGCAAATCCCGAGTTCAAACAATATTACCAGGCAAGATATATTGATTTAATGAATACAACATTAAGTTGTACGCTTGCACTTCCCCTGTATGACAGTATGATAGCTGTGATACAGCCCGAAATGCAGGCTCATTGTACAAGATGGGGAGGGAACTACAGCACATGGCAGGCAAATGCAGCTTCATTCAGGGCAAATATCAGCAGTCGCTGTAATGCTATGACGCAGGGATTGATAGATTGTTACTCGTTTACAGGCCCCTATAATATCAGTGTTGATGTTCAGCCTGTTGGTAGTGGAGATGTCAAAATAAACAGTATTATACCGGCTTCCTATGTATTCAATGCTTCTTATTTTGGAGGTATACAAACTATTTTCAAAGCTAAAGCAAATACAAATTATGCGTTCGACCACTGGGAATTTCAAAATCATACTCCATTGCCATCCACTACAGTTGATTCTGTTAATGTCAGTTTTACCCAAAGCGACACTATTGTTGCTGTGTTTAAGTCTACAATAATACCTCCACCACCCCCGGTTACTCCATCAGTAGGTGTGCCTACGGCTTTTTCTCCAAACGGTGATGGAAACAATGATATACTTTATGTAATGGGAACTGTCACTCAATTGGATTTTACCATATATAACCGGTGGGGACAAGAAGTATTTAAAAGTAATGACCCACTAATAGGTTGGGATGGCACATTTAAAGGACAAATGCTTAATCCTGGTGTATTTGCTTATATACTAAAAGGTAAAGATATTAATGGACAAGCTATAGACCAAAGAGGAGATGTTACACTGGTGAAATAAATCAGATATGAGTATTGAGATGTGAGACAATCATTTTAATAAATACAGGTAATGAATAGCAGAAAATGATGAAAACTAAAAACCTAATCAGTATATTCGGTGTTATTCTAATATCCCACGTCTCATATCTCACATCTTCTTTTGCCCAGGATATCCATTTCTCCCAATTCAATCAAACACCTCAGTTACTTAACCCGGGTGCTGTTGGTACTACAAATGGCTTTATAAATGGCATCGTTAATTATAAAAACCAATGGAGTGCTATGGGAAATGCTTTTAATACCGTGGCAGCATCCGTTGACATGCCAATGTTTGACGGCAAGGAAAATAAAGCACATCTGGGTGTGGGATTAAATTTCTTTAACGATAAAGCAGGAGAAGCAAAATTTGGCTTAACACAGGTGAACCTCTGTTTAAGCGGTATTGTTGCTATAAACGATAACTCTGTTTTTTCTTTGGGACTCTCTTTGGGAGGAGCACAACACAAAGCAAATCTTAATGCTTTAACCTGGGGAAATCAATACGATGGAACTGGCTTTAACACAAGTATCAACTCAAATGAAACTACACCTGTTAACTCATTTATGTATGCTGATATTGGTGCCGGCTTACATTATGAATATTCAAACGGGAAATCAACAGTTGACAGGAGTGAACAAAAACATTTAGCTGTGGGTGTTGCCTATTTTCATCTGAATCGCCCTGAACAAAAATATTTCTCGGTTACTGATAAATTACTCGGTAAATTAGTAGTAAATGTTAAAGGATATTTTGATAAAGCCGGAACCAACATTTCTATTGTCCCTTCTGCTGTTTATTTTTTGCAAGGCTCATCAAGTGAATTTACTATAGGGAGTGCGATAAGATACCGAATCAAAAAGGCTTCCAAAGTTACTGATTTTATTAATGAATCAGCCATTGCCGTTGGAATACATTACCGCTTTAAAGATGCTCTCATTCCTCAGTTTTATTATGAAATGAGCAATTTTTCAATAGGATTTTCCTATGATATTACACTCTCACAATATAAACAGGCATCAAAATATAAAGGTGGGCCGGAGCTTTCTTTAAAGTATATTATTAAAAAAGGAAAAAGTACAAAATTTTCTAAACTTAATCAGTCAAACTCTAGATATTTATGATTAAAAACAACTAAGTATGAAACAGTAGTGCAATATGGTACCCTCTTTAGGCTGGTGAAGGATATTCTATTCTACCAATATTGCGCCCATACGAGGCTTTTACCCTGGTAAAGATTTATATTCGCTACTAAAATGAATTTGCGTAACATCAGTTAAAATAATGAAAACAAAAAGTGTAATTCTTATTGCTGTTTTTTTTGCAACAATCGGTTCTCTTCATAAAAATGCCTTTTCCCAAAGTACCGATGGCGATGCAGTTTTTGATGTGTCAGGCATTCATGATGTATCCCTTACCTTTACACAGCAAAATTTTTGGGATTCGCTTGTAGCATACTATCCACTCGATAAAATGATGATGGCTTCCATCACTATTGATGGTACCCTTATGGATTCTATAGGTGTTCAGCTCAAAGGAAATTCTTCTTACTCTTCCTACCCTGGTGTGAAAAAATCAATGAAAATAGGTTTTGATGAATATGTGAGCCAGAAATTTGATGGACTGAAAAAAATTAATCTTAACAACAGCTTCAAAGATCCAACAATGATGCGCGAAAAAATAATGCTCGATTTCTGCCGCAGAAACAATATCCCTGCTCCTCGTTGTACTTATGCACGTGTTTTTCTCAATGGTACCTATTGGGGACTATATACAATGGTAGAACAGGTAAATAAAACATTTCTCTCCGACCGTTTTGGAAATAATGACGGAAACCTCTTTAAAGGAGACCCACAGGGAAGTTTACAATGGTACGGAAATTCACCTGCATCATACTACTCAAAATATGAACTTAAAACAAATGAAACAGCCAACAACTGGACAGACTTAGTACACCTCATTGATAAAATTAACAACACATCAGCAGCAGATTTCTATGATTCTGTAGAAACAATACTTGATACCTGGACATTCATTGATGTGTGGGCTGCAAATATTCTTTTTGCTAATCTTGACTCCTATCAGGGCTCCGGGCACAACTATTATTTATATCACGATACTATCGGCAATCGTTTCAAATTCATCACATGGGATGTAAATGAAGTATTTGGAAATTTTCAGAGTGTCCCTTATCCGGATATAGAAACAATGAGTGTTTTATATATCCCGAACCCCTCCACTAGCCGCCCTTTAATGAACAATATGCTTCTGAATAACACATATAAAAACAATTATATTAGCAGACTTTGTTATTTTGCTTCTGACGATTTTACTACAACACATCTTTATTCTGTAATAGACAGCATTGCTGATGCTATTCGTACTGATGTATATGCCGACCCTAATAAGATGTACACCAACGTTCAGTTTGAAAATAATATCAATACTAACGAAGGAAATACCCCTGGTCTTAAATCTTTTATTTCCAACAGAAGAGATGCCCTTATGAATGAGTTAGCTGCTTATGGGTGTTGGCTCAGTGTAAATGAACAAAATGTTTCCACAGAAATAAATATTTTTCCAAATCCGTCAAATGGAAAATTTATTCTTGACATGAAAAAAGAAAAAAACAAAATTGGAAACCAAAAGTTTGAAGTTTACAATGTAATTGGAGAAAAAGTCTTTCAATCCGAAATCTCAAGTCCGAAATCCGAAATAAACTCGAATTTGCCAGGCGGAATCTATTTTTACAAAATACTGAATAATAAGCAATTTATTTCATCCGGAAAATTTATAGTCCAATAAGCACATTCATCCGAACTTTTTCAAAAAAGTCAACAATTTAGTCTGTACCCATTGATTTTCTTTGGAAAGTAAAAAAATTAAGAATAAAAGTTCATTTTTTAAAATAATAGTTCGGTAGTTTTTTAATTTTTTTGGCTAAAGCCCCATTGTTATTGATGTTTTAGTAGCCCCGACCTTAAGGTCGGGGCAAATGTAAAACC